>JBOGGK010000343.1:0-2573 GCA_050744045.1 Acidimicrobiales bacterium
AGTGCGGGCGGCGTGGTCGGCGAGGGCGACGGGGGCGGCGGGGGCTAGATCAACCGGGGTCGAGGCTCCCCCTCGGGGAGCCACACTGCGCCGCCTGGTCCGCTCGGACCGGGGGCTGCAGGTCATCTTGGCGGTAGCCCTGGCCGCCAACCTCGGGTCCGGGGGCATGAGCGAGGTGGCGTTGCCGGCGCTCGCCCGAGGGCCGTTGCACACTGGCGCCGGCGGTTACGGGGGCCTTCTTGCTGCGCTGAGCGGGGGCGCCCTGGTCGGGACGCTGGCCGGGGGCCAGGCGGACAAGTTCCGACGCCCGGCCGTCGCCGCCTCCTTCGCGTTCGTTGCGGACGCGATCTGCTTCGCCATCGTGCCCTACCTCGGTTCGGCGCTCCCCGCCGGCGCCGCGCTGGCCCTAGCCGGCGGCTTCATGGGCTTTGGCAACCTGCTCGGTGTCACCCTCATCCAGCGCTTGGCCCCGCCCGAGCTGCTCGGGAGGCTGATGGGGCTGGTGATGCTGTGCAGCCTGGGCACCTTCCCCCTGTCGGTGGCCGTAGGCGGCGTCGCGGTACGCGAGTTCGGGCCGGCCCCGTTCTTCCCCGCCACGGCCGCTGTCGTCGTGGTGGCCGTGGTGGCCGGCCTCACCCAGCGAGCATGGAGAGACTTCGGCGCCACCGAGCCGGCCCTTCGGGCGGGCATGGCTCCAGCGGCGACGAGCGCTCCCTTTCCCACCCCGACGACTTCGAGCGGGGAGCCCGGCGAAGCCTAACGCTCCGACGGCGGGCAAAACTCCTCGGGCCCGTTAGATTTGGCTCGGGTGGTACGAGACAGCCAGTCGAGGAGGCAACGGATGCAACAGCGCCGGATCGGGCGGGAGCACGTGGGGGCCATCGGCCTCGGGGAGATGCCGATGTCGATCGAGGGCCGCCCCGACGAGGCCCGCTCGATCGAGACCATCCACGCCGCCCTCGACGCCGGGATCACGCTCGTCGACACCGCGGACGCCTACAGCCTGGGCGGCGACGAAACGGGCCACGGCGAACGGCTGGTGGCCAAGGCCCTCGCTTCGTGGGACGGCGACCGGGGCTCGGTGCTCGTCGCTACCAAGGGCGGCCACACCCGCCCCGGCGACGGGAGCTGGGCAGTCAACAGCGACCCCGCCTACCTGCGTTCGGCGGCCGAGGCCTCGCTGCGCCGGCTCAGGGTGGAGGCGATAGGGCTCTACCAGTACCACCGCCCCGACCCCAAGGTGCCCTACGAGGTGGCCGTCGGGGCCTTCAAGGACCTGCTCGACGCCGGCAAGGTGCGCATGGTGGGGATCTCCAACGCCAACGTCGCCCAGATCGACCTGGCCCGCTCCGTCCTGGGCGATGGCAACCTCGCCAGCGTGCAGAACCAGTTCTCCCCCGCTTTTCGTTCGAGCGAGGACGAGCTGCGTTACTGCGGGGAGCTCGGCATCGCCTTCCTGCCGTGGAGCCCCTTCGGGGGGATCGGCAACGCCGACCGCCTGCGGGCTGAGCACCCGGCGTTCGGCCGGGTGGCCGCCAGCCACGGCGTCTCGGTCCACCAGGTTGTCCTGGCCTGGATGCTGGCCAAAGGCGAGCACGTGGTCCCGATCCCAGGAGCGAGCCGGCCCAGCTCGGCGACTGACTGCGCCGGCGCCGCCGACCTGAAGCTGGGCGAAGACGAGCTCCGCCTGCTCGACGCCGACGAGCCAGAGGGGTGAGGAGCCGAGCGCCAGGTCAGTCCATCAGGGGGTCGAGGCCGCCAAGGCTCGGAGGCACGTCGACCGCGTACTGCTCGAGGGCGGCTCGCGGCACCACCTCGAGGGCGGCCTCGTTGGTGGAGGCGAGCACGACGAAGCAGGCAGCGCCGTCGCGGTAGGCGCGCAGCCAATTGGCCGCCGTCACACACCAACGGTCCCCCGGCACCAGCCCGGGGAAGCGGTACCCGGGCGCCGCAGTGACGAGGTCGTTGCCGATGCGGCGCTGGTGTTCCAGGAACTCGGCCGTCACGACGCCGCAAATGGTGTGAGAGCCGAGGTCTTCAGGCCCGCTGGTGCAGCAGCCGTCGCGGTAGAAGCCGGTCCGGGGCTCGTAACCGCACGGCTGTAGCTCTCCGCCGATCACGTTGCGCTGGGCCACGGCCCCAGTATTGCTCAGGGCAGGATCGCGCGCTGGGCCTGGGAGCGATGAGGGCGGGGCGGAGAGCGCGGGGGCCCGCGCCGGCGATGGCGGCGTGACGGGGCCTGGGAGCGGTGCGGGCCGCCCTCAGGGCATGCGGGCGGGGCCGGTGCCGAGCCGGGCATCATCACCTGCACCGGGCCGCTGGGGCACGGCCTTCCAGCGGGCGAACGCCTCGCCGAGGGAGCGGTGGGCGCCCGCGGCGGGCTCGACCCGGTCCACGAACGCCAGCGCCGGGCCCACGTCCTCGATCAGGTCCGCTGCCCTCCCCGCCAGGAGGGCCGCCCCTCGGGCAGAGGCGTTGGGCTCCTCCAGCACCAGGAGCGTCTTGCCCAACAGGTCGCATAAAAGTTGCTGCCAGGGGCGAGGGGTGCTCCCCCCGCCAGCGAGGTAAACAGC
>JBOGGK010000344.1:0-2087 GCA_050744045.1 Acidimicrobiales bacterium
GACGTCGGCAGTTACAGAGGGGCCGCAGCCATCTGCGGAGTGGACCACAAGACGGTGAGACGGGCGCTGCTACGAGCGGTCGAGCGGGCCACGGGCGACGAGCCCGAGCGCGCCGCCCGGGACCACAATTACGACGAGGTGGGCGGCTTGGTCACCCGAGCGGGTGAAGAAGACCCACGGCCGCATATCCGCCAAACGCCTCCTGGCCGAGGCCAGGGCCGCCGGTTACGACGGCTCGGCCGGCAACTTCAGGCGCCTGGTCGCCAAGGCCAAGCGGGACTGGCGGGCCGGCAACCACCGCCCGCGCCGGCCGGGGGTATGGGCGCCGGGCGAGGTGCTCGTGATCGACTGGGGCGCAGAGGAGGGCCTCCACGTCTTTTGCGCCGCGCTCGCGTGGAGCCGCTTCCGCTTCGTCCGCTTTTCCACCGACGAGAAGGCCGAGACGACCTTCGAGATGCTGGCCAGCTGCTTCGGGGCCCCTGGGAGGGGTGCCCAAAGTAGTGCTCGCCGACCGCATGGGCTGCCTGAAGGGCGGCCTCGTGGCGAACATCGTCGTGCCGACGCCGGCCTACGTTCGCTTCGCCAGCTTCTACGGGTTCCGGCCGGGCTTCTGCGAGGGCTAGGGCCCAGAGCCGAAGGGGATGGTCGAGAACCTGGTCGGCTACGCCAAGTCGGACCTGGTCGTGCCGAAGGGCCTGGCTGGAGGGGACCTGCCCCCGGCCAACGAGGCCGCCCGCGCCTGGTGCGACGAGGTGAACGGGATAGTGCGCTCGGAGATCTGCGCCCGCCGAGCGCCTGGGGCCAGAGAGGCCGCGCCTCGGCCAGCTCCCGCCGCTCAGGCCGAGCTTCGGCCGGGTGGCAAGGCGCAAGGTGGGCCGCCTCGCCGTCGTGCGCTTCGGCGGCGGCCGCTACTCGGTGCCGAACAAGCTGATGGGCCGGGAGGTCGAGGTCCAGGTCTTCGGCAGCGAGGTGCGCGTCCGCCACTTCGGCGAGGTCGTCGCCACCCACGGCCTGGTCGCCCCGGGCGAGGCCTCGATAAAAGATGAGCACTACGGCGGCCCTCGCCCCGCGCCCCGGTGCCGGCCACGACCGAGGACCGCCGCCGAGGAAGCGGTCTGTGCACTGGGGGAAGTGGGCGAGGCCTTCATAAAGGGGGCCGCAGCTGCGGGGGTGACCAAGCTCGGGGCCGAGCTCGGCGAGATAGCGGCCTTGGAGACCGCCCACGGCCGGGAGGCCCTCGCCCGAGCGCTTCCGGGCCGCCGACGTGCGCTCCCTCCTCTCTGCCGGCAAGGGCCTGCCCAGGCCCTCCGAGCCCGGCGAGGCGCTCGTCGTCCCCCTCCCCAAGGTCCCTGTCCGCCGCCTCGCCGACTACGCGACCGGTGGTGGTGCCTCGTGAGCACCGCCGCCCCGCCGCTCCCGGCCGACCTGGGAGCGGGGCTCCGCCGCCTCAAGCTCGCCAGCTTCCGGAGAGCGGCCCCCGAGCTCTTCTGTGACGCCAAGGCCCAGCGCTGGTCGCCAGAAGAGCTGCTCCGGGCGCTCGTCGAAGCCGAGGTCACTGCCCGGGACGCCTCGATGGCGGCCCCACGGCTGCGTGCCGCCGGCTTCCCGGTGAAGAAGGCCCTGGACGAGCTCGACCTGTCGGCCTCCAGCATCAAGAAGCCCACGTTCGACTACCTGGCGAGCCTCGAGTGGCTGAGGGCCAAGGAGAACCCGTGCCTGGTCGGCCCGCCGGGGACCGGCAAGTCCCACGTCTTGGTCGCCCTCGGGCACAAGGCGGTCGAAGCCGGCTACAAGGTGCGCTACTTCGGCGCTGCCGAGCTCGTCGAGACGCTCTATAGGGGCCTCCCCGACAACTCGGTCGGCAAGGTCGTGGAGTCGGTCCTCCGTGCCGACGCCGTCATAGTCGACGAGGTCGGCTTCGCCCCGCTCGACGACACCGGCGCACAGCTGCTCTTCCGCTTCGTCGCCGCGGCCTGCGAGCGACGCTCGCTCGCCATCGCCTCCCACCGGCCCTTCGAGGAGTGGGGCCGGTTCCTCCCGAACGAGACGACGGCAGTGTCCCTCCTCGACCGGCTCTTGCACCACGC
>JBOGGK010000345.1:0-8796 GCA_050744045.1 Acidimicrobiales bacterium
GAGGTGGTCCCCGCGAGGGTGCTCCAAAAACCGCCGACAGCCGAGCTGCGCCCCGGCCAGCTGGACACCGACAGCCTGCCCCCGTACGGGGAGCTCGACCCGGTGCTCGAAGCCTACGTGGAAGGCGACCTCACGGCGGCCGAGCTGATGGAATCGGGTTTCGAGCCCGCCCTGGTGGAGCGGGTGGTGCGCATGGTCGACAGAGCCGAGTACAAACGCCGCCAGAGCCCGCTCGGGGTCAGGGTCACCCCCAAGGCCTTCGGCCGGGACCGGCGGGTGCCGATCACCAACCGCTACCGCTGAAGCCATGGGCACGCCAGCGCACCCCGCCCCCCTCGGCTCGGCCGGGACGCCCCTTCCCATCGAGGCATCGGCCCGGATGGTGACGGCGTGGGCGGGGGCGGAGAACCGTCTATACGAGCTGGTGGGGTCCTGGGCCGGCTCGACGCAGGAACCGGCCGCCAAGATCTACTTCGACGCCTGCAGCCAGCACCACGCCTGGCGGGGCCGCCTGTGGGCAGAACGCCTGCCGGCTCGCCTGGTGGTACCCGCTCCCCCGGGTGCCGGCGGGCCACAATGCGCAGGCGCGGGCGGCGAGGCTGCCAACGGCGCCGTCGTCGCCAGGACAGAGGCGGCATTGCAGGCCCTGGCCGGCTTGGAGGGCGACGCCGGGCGCTTGGCCGCCTACTGCCGGGTGGTCCTCGCCCGCACCATGGCCGCCTACCAGGGCTGGCAGCGGCGCTGTTCGCCCGCCTCCGACCGCCCCGTGGCCCGAGTGCTCGCCCTGGCGTCAGCCGACGTGCTCGCCGACTGGCAGGAGGGCAACGCCCTGCTCGCCAGCCTCCTGGACGGGCCCTATGGCCCCGAGGCCGTCACCGAGGCGGCAGCGGCGACCAGCAAAGTCGAGCTGGTGCTGGCACGCAGGGGGCGGCGCGCTCCGGCCGGGCCTCCTGGGCTTTCCAGGTAGCGCCGGGGCCCTTTCCCCGCTACGGTGTCTGCCATGGTCAAAAAGCTGCTCTTCCTCGCCATCATCGTCGGCATCGGTTTCTTCGCGGCCAAGAAGCTGAAGGCGGCCTGAGCGCGCTCAGGCCGCCTTCGCGTCCCTCGGACGAGCTCAGGCCGGCACGCCGGCGCGGCGGCGGGCCAACAGGGCCACCGCCAGCACGACGGCCGCTGCGGCCGCCACGCCTCCGGCACCGACCAGGCTCGCCCGTACCGGCCGCACCGGCCGGTGGCCGCTCGGGGCGACGACGGCCAACTCCGAAAAGTGGAGCACGGGCCAGCCCCGCATGTGGGCGGTGCGCCGCAGTGCCCGGTCGGGGTTCACCGCCACGGGGTGGCCCACTGCTTCGAGCATGGGGACGTCCGTAGCGGAGTCGCTGTAGGCCCAGCTCCGGCTCAGGTCGATGCCATCTCGCTCGGCGATACGCCGGATGGTTGCGGCCTTCTGTGGCCCGAACGCGTAGTTGAGCAACTGCCCGGTGTAACGGCCGGCCCGGACCGCCGCCCGGGTGGCGATCGCCTCTTGGGCGCCCAGGTAGCGGGCCAGGGGCTCCACGATCTCCTCGGGTGCGGCCGAGACTATATAGACCCTGCGCCCGGCCGCCTTGTGCTCGGCGATTAGGTCCAGGGCCTCCCTGTAGGTGATAGGTCCCACCACCTGGACCAGGGTTTGAGCGACAATGCTCCGGACCCGTTCTTGCTCCCAGCCCTCGGTGAGCTGGAGCATTCTGACCCGGAGCCGGTCCAGCGCCTGCGCCCCCGCCCCGAAGCGGGTGAACAGCACCTGGCCCCACAGCCCCTGGGCCAGGATCCGGCGGGTGAGCAAGCCTTCGCGGTAAAAGGGGCGGGAGAACGCCATCAGGGACGCTTTGGCGATCACCGTCTTGTCGAGGTCGAAAAAGGCGGCCTCGGTGGGTGGCACAAGGGCAGAGTTTGCCACGGCGCCCCGACCAGTGCTCGGCCGGTGACCGGTTGGTGCCCGACAGGTGCCGCTAAGCGACGTGCAAGCTGCTACCGTGGGCCCACGCCATCACTTCCTGGGCGCGCACTGCCCCGGGTGCAACGGTGAGGAAGGATAATCGATCGATGGAACTCGGTCTCGAGGTAGACGAGAGCCGTCAGCCCCACACGGTGCTGGCGGTCAAGGGCGAAGTCGACGTCTACACGGCACCGCGTCTGCGGGAAAAGCTGGTGGAGCTGGTGAGCCAGGGCAAGCACCAGATCGTCGTCGACTTGGAGGGCGTTGATTTCTTGGACTCCACTGGCCTCGGTGTGCTGGTGGGGGGACTGAAGCGGCTCCGGAGCCACGAGGGGGACCTGACCCTGGTCTGTACCCATCAGCGTATCCTGAAGGTGTTCGAGATCACGGGCCTTACCAAGGTCTTCGCCATCTTCGGCTCTGTAGACGAAGCGGTCGCCCAGTAGCCCGACGCTCGACTACCCCTATGCAGCGCGCCCTGGTCCTGGAGCTGGACGTCCCTTCCAGCCCGGAGTACATCGCCATCGTCCGTCTCGTGGTGGCGTCGGTGGCCTCTGCCCGGCGCAACCTGGCCGACGAGCGGGTAGACGATCTGAAGCTGGCGGTGTCCGAGGCCTGTACCAATGCCATCGAAGCCAACCGCGCGGTCCGGCCCGACGCCCCGGTGCACGTCGAGATCTGGGAAGCCCCCGACCGGCTGGAAGTCTGCATCGAAGACTCCGGGCCGGGCTTCGACCCCGACAAGCTCGAGTTCCCGCCCCCCTTCACCGACCCCGAGCGGCTCAATTTCGAGCGAGGCCTCGGCATCCCGCTCATCCGGAGCTTGGTGGACAACGCTGCCTTCGTCCGGCGGGCGAGCGGGACGTCGGTGCGCATGACCGTGTTCGGCGGGCCTATGGACGGTGACGACACCGGGGCCATCTACATGGACGTCACCAGCTTCTCGGGCCTGCCCAAGCTCAGCGAAGAGGCTTGAGGCCGGGCGGCTCTGGCCGCCGAGCGGCCAGCTTCTCAGAAGCCTTCTGGTCCTCCCCACTTGACTTTCAGGTCACAAAAATCTACCTTCAAACCGGTCAAAGATGGATCGTGAACTGACTCGGTCTCAGCGTGCCGCTCTCAGAGAGATCTGGCGGCGTAGCTCCGAGCCCGGCCAAGGGGCCCGTACCGGGGACTTGGTGGCCGCGCTCGGTGTCTCGCCGGCCACGGCTACCGCTATGGTGAAGCGCCTGGTCGACCAGGGCCTTGCCAACCACGCCCCCTACAAGGGCGTGGCCCTTACTGCGGCCGGCCGCAGGCTGGCGGTGGCCGTGGTGCGCCGGCATCGCATTGTCGAGCGTTTCCTCGCTGACCTGCTCGGTTACAGCTGGTCGGAAGCGGACCGGCTCGCTCCCAAGTTCGAGCACGACCTCCCCCAAGAGGTGGAGGACCGCCTGTTCGGAGCGCTGGGACGCCCGACCACCTGCCCTCACGGGTTCCCCATCCCAGGCGCCGGCTCCGACGGCGTGCCCCAGATGTCCCAGCTCTACGAGCTCGAGCCGGGGCAGAGGGCGGTGGTGGCGTTGTCGAGCTCCGTCAGCCCCGCTATGGTGGCTTTCCTCGCCGAGTTGGGCTTCGTACCGGGCGTCGAGGTCGAGGTGCTCGACAAGCAGCCATTCGGCGGGCCTTTGGTAGTGCAAGTGGCGGGGGCCGAGCGGGCGCTGGGCGAAAGAGCCGGGCGCCAGGTCCGGGTCCGTATGCTTGGTCCCGGTCCGCAGGGTGCGGGCGATGCGATGGCAACGCCCCAAGCTGCCCCGGCCCAGGCCGGGCGGCACCGTAAAGGAGAAGTTGTGAATGGGTAGCTACGTCGCCGCCGCCTCGGGCGGCTTCCAGTCCTTCGGCCTGAGGGGAGTGGACTGGGCCTGGCTCGGCTTCGCCGGGGCCTGCGCCCTCGTCGCCATCGCGGCAGGGTTCCTCCTGCGGCGCCAGGTGCTCGCGGCCGACCCGGGGACGCCGGTGATGGCAGAGATCGCCAAGGCCATCCAGGAGGGTGCTGCCGCCTACCTGAAGCGCCAGTTCAAGACCATCGCGATCGTGGTCGTGCCTCTGGCCGCCCTGGTCTTCGTGACCGCGACCAAAGTGGTCGACCCCGCCACCGGCCACACGGTGCTCGGCTTCGGGCTCTCGGGCCTTTACCGCATGATCGCTTTCCTCGTGGGTGCGGTCCTTTCGGGCCTGGCCGGGCTCATAGGGATGACCACGGCGGTGCGTGCCAACGTCCGGACCGCGGCCGCCGCCCGCAAGTCCTCGCTGCCCGAAGCGTTGCGGGTGGCCATCCGGGCCGGTGGCACCACCGGCAGCTTCGTCGTCGGCTTTGGGCTTTTGGGGACCACCGTGATCGTGATGCTGGCCCAGCACAGCGCTACTGCCATACTGATCGGCTTCGGCTTCGGGTGCTCGCTCCTTTCGCTGTTCATGCGTGTGGGCGGCGGCGTGTACACCAAGGCCGCCGACGTGGGCGCCGACCTGGTGGGCAAGGTCGAGGCGGGTATCCCGGAGGACGACCCCCGCAATGCCGCCACCATCGCCGACAACGTGGGCGATAATGTAGGCGACTGCGCCGGCATGGGCGCCGACCTGTTCGAGTCATACGGCGTGATCCTCGTGGCCGCCCTCATCCTCGGGACCGGCGCCTTCCACGCCATCGGCGGCCGGGCCGTCTACGGGGTCACGTTCCCCCTGATCGTGATGGCGATCGGGGCCTTGGCCTCGATCGTCGGCATCTACTCGGTCCGGGCCACCTCGCGCGACCGTTCGGCAATGGCGCCCATCAACCGCGGCTTCATCTTGGCGTCTGCGCTCACCCTCGTCGGCACCTTCTTCGTCGCCGAGTTCTACGTCCACAACCTGCGGGTCTGGTGGGCGATATTGGTGGGCGTCGTCCTCGGCCAGGTCGTGAGCAGGATCGCCGAGTACTACACCTCGACCGAGACCTCCCCTGTGCGCGAGATCGCCGAGTCCTCACGGACTGGCCCCGCGACCACGATCCTGTCGGGGATCAGCTCGGGCCTCGAGTCCTCGGTGGCGGCGATCCTCGCCATCGTGATAGCGATAGCGGTCGCCATCGGGCTTGGCCAAGGCAACATCGAGTTCTCCCTCTACCTGGTGGCGCTGATCGGCGTTGGCCTGCTCTCCACCACGGCGTCGGTCGTGACCGAGGACACCTTCGGCCCGGTGTCTGACAATGCTGCCGGCATCGCGGAGATGAGCGGCGAGTTCTCGGGCGAGCCCGAACGGATCATGGCCCACCTCGACGCGGTCGGCAACACGACCAAGGCGGTCACCAAGGGTTTCGCCATCGGCTCCGCCGTGATCGCCGCGCTCGCGCTCTTCGCCAGCTTCATCCAGACGATCGGCGAGCAGCTCAACCTGCACGCCGCCGGCAACGCCCTCTATCAGGGCGTGGCCACGGCCATAAACGTGGCCAACCCCAAGGTGTTCATCGGGCTGCTCATCGGCGGGTCGATCGCCTTTTTGTTCTCCTCCGAGGCGATACGGGCGGTGGGCCGCTCCGCCGGGACCATCGTCCAGGAGGTGCGCCGCCAGTTCAGGGAGCACCCGGGGATCATGGACCGCACCGAACGGCCCGAGTACGGCCGGGTGATCGACATCTGCACCCGGGGCTCGCTGCGCGAGCTTGTCACGCCGGCGCTGCTTGCAGTGCTGGCGCCCGTCGTCGTCGGCTTCGGGATCAGCGACCTGGCCCTCGGCGGCTTCCTCGCCGCCGCCATCCTGACCAGCCAGTTGATGGCGGCGTTCATGAACAACGCCGGCGGAGCCTGGGACAACGGCAAGAAGTACATCGAAGACGGCCACCACGGCGGCAAGGGCTCTGAAGCCCACAAGGCGGCGGTGATCGGCGACACTGTGGGCGACCCGTTCAAGGACACTGCCGGCCCTGCGTTCAACCCTCTCATCAAGTGCATGAACCTCGTCAGCTTGCTGATGCTGCCGACGGTCATAACCTTGCGCCACAACAACGCCGCCCGCTACAGCATCGCCATCATCGCCTTGGTGATCATCCTGGCTGGAGTGGCGTTCTCTAAGCGCAAAGTCGCCAGCATCGCCGGCCCCGGCGAAGCCGAAGGCGCTCCCGAACTGCTGAGCGTAACGGTCACTGCTGCGGACGGGCATGGTGCCGGGCCGGCCACCACCGCCGGGCCGGCCACCACCCACGGGGCGGCGCCACCTCCCGGTGGGCCGGCGCCAGCAGCCCCCACCACGCCCGGAGCCAGGTAAGCCTGGATGGCCAAGCCGCTTGTCATCGTCGAGTCCCCAGCGAAGGCCAAGACAATCGCCGGTTTCCTGGGCGGCGATTTCATGGTGGAGCCGTCGATCGGCCATATCCGTGACCTGCCTAGCGACGCCAGCGACATCCCTCCGGCGCTGAAGGGCGAGCCTTGGGCCCGGCTAGGCGTCGACGTCGACAATGGCTTCAAGCCGCTCTATGTAGTGGTGAAGGGCAAGAAAGACCGCGTAGCCAAGCTGCGGGCACTGGTGAAAGACGCCAGCGAGCTATACCTGGCCACAGACGAGGACCGCGAAGGCGAGTCCATCGCCTGGCACCTGCTCGAGGTGCTCAGCCCGCGCGTCCCCGTGAAGCGCATGGTGTTCCACGAGATCACCCGGGGAGCCATCCAGCGGGCGGTGGACGACTGGCGCGACATCGACCGCCGCTTGGTCGACGCCCAGGAGACACGGCGGATCCTGGACCGCCTCTACGGCTACGAGGTCAGCCCCGTCCTTTGGAAGAAAGTGCTGCCCCGGCTGTCGGCTGGCCGGGTGCAGTCGGTGGCCACCCGCCTGCTGGTTGAACGAGAACGCGCCCGCATGCGCTTCCACTCGGCTTCCTATTGGGACATCGCCGGCCGGTTCCGGGCCGACGGCGGTCCCTTCGGGGCGCTGCTCGTGGCGCTGGACGGTGCCCGCTTGGCGACCGGGCGCGACTTCGGTGCGGATGGCCGGCCCAGCCGGCCCGGCGCCGTCGTGCTCGACGAAGCGCGCGTTCGGGCTCTGGCCGAGCATCTGGCCGGCGCTTCTTTCAAGGTGCGCAGCGTCGAGGAGAAGCCGTGGCGGCGTTCGCCCTACGCCCCTTTCATGACCTCCACCCTCCAGCAAGAAGCCGGCCGGAAGCTGCGGTTCTCGGCGGCGCGTACCATGCGTGTAGCCCAGGACCTGTACGAGGCGGGCCACATAACCTACATGCGCACTGACAGCACGACCCTTTCCGATGAAGCGTTGTCAGCGGCCCGCCACGCTGTAAGGGATCTCTACGGCAACGAGTACCTGCCGCAAGGTCCCCGGCGTTATGACAAGAAGGTGAAGAACGCCCAGGAGGCGCACGAAGCGGTCCGGCCCGCGGGCGACCGCTTCGTCCACCCCGACAGCAGCGGTCTGGGCGGCGACCAGTTGCGCCTCTACGAGTTGATATGGAGGCGCACAGTCGCTTCGCAGATGGCCGACGCCCAAGGCCAGAGCGTCCAGGTGCGCCTAGGGGCCACCAGTTCGGAGGGTCAGGACGCCGAGTTCGCCGCCAACGGTCGGGTGGTGAGCTTCCCCGGTTTCCTCCGAGCGTACGTCGAAGGCTCGGACGACCCCGAAGGGGAACTGGAGGACCGTGAGGTGCGCCTTCCCCGCCTCAGCAGGGGCGAGGCCCTCACCGCCGACGAATTGCGGCCCGAGGGCCACTCCACCCAGCCCCCCGCCCGTTACACCGAGGCGTCGCTCGTGAAGGCGCTGGAAGAAATGGGCGTCGGGCGGCCCTCCACCTACGCGACCATCATCGACACTGTCCAGAGCAGGGGGTACGTGTGGAAAAGGGGGACTGCTCTCATCCCTTCTTGGACCGCGTTCGCCGTTGTCGGCCTGCTGGAGCAGCATTTTTCCAAGCTCGTCGATTACGGGTTCACAGCCGAGATGGAAGAAGATCTCGACGGCATCGCCCGCGGCGACTCCGAGCCGTTGCCGTGGCTTACCCGTTTTTACTTCGGTTCCGCGGGCGGGGGGCCAGGCCGGGGACCAGAGCCCAGCCGCAAAGAGCGTGCCGGGGCAGCGAGGAGCGGCGACGGGGGCAGTGGGCTCAAGCAGATGGTGGCCGAGCGCTTAGGTGAGATAGACGCCCGCGCCGTCAACTCGATACCCGTGGGGGGCCCGGGCTCGGGGATCGTGGTCCGGGTCGGCAAGTACGGCCCCTACCTACAGGAGGGCGACGGGGAAAAGAGGGCATCCCTGCCCGAGGACCTGGCGCCCGACGAGCTGAGCGTGGACAAGGCGCGGGACCTGCTGGACGCGCCGCCCCCGGAGCGGTCGGACCGGGAGTTAGGGGTGGACCCCGGGACCGGGCTGCCGGTACTGGTGAGGGCAGGGCGCTACGGGCCCTACGTGCAGCTGGGCCGGGCGGAGGACCTACCCAAAAAACCCAGGACGTCTTCACTGCTCTCTGGCATGGTCCCCGAAGAAGTGACCTTGGAGGGCGCCCTGCGTCTCCTCAGTCTGCCCCGCACCCTGGGGCGGGACGCCGCCGGCAAGGAGGAAGTGGTGGCCGACAACGGCCGCTACGGCCCTTACGTGCGCCGGGGCTCCGACTACCGCTCGCTCGAGAGCGAAGAGCAGTTGTTCACGGTGACCCTGGAGCAGGCGCTCGACCTGCTCTCCAAGCCGCGTGCGCGCCGTGCCCGCCAGGCGTCGCAGCCCAGCCAGGCGCTGGCGGAGTTGGGGGCCGACCCAGTGACCGGAGGCCAGGTCCTGGTCAAAGAGGGCCGCTTCGGGCCCTACGTCAC
>JBOGGK010000346.1:0-2790 GCA_050744045.1 Acidimicrobiales bacterium
CCTCCTGGCTGCCAACCACATGGCGGTGCCGAAGACCTGGCAGCAGCTCAAGTCAGACGCCGCGACCCTCGCCAAACAGCACAAGGTGAAGTACGGGTTCGTCTTCGAGGGCCAGTCCTACGAGGGCGGCACCTGCGACTTCATGGAGTACTACGGGGACACCGGGGGGCAGGTGCTCAACTCGTCCGACACCAAGTCGGTGCTGAACGTGGCCAAGGTCACCCAGACCCTCAGCTTTGTGCGGAGCCTGATCACCTCGGGCGCGTCCCCCCAAGCGGTGACGACCTTCGAAGAGCCCCAAGCCATGGCCGCGTTCCAAGACGGCAAGGCGGCGTTCTTGCGCAATTGGGACTACGCCTGGGGGGTAGCCAACACCAAGGGGATGGCCTCCAACGGCAAGGTCGGTGTCGCCCCGCTGCCCACTTTCTCCGGTCGCCCCTACCCGGGCTACTCGAACATCGGAGGCTGGAACCTCTACATCAACCCCCACTCGGCCAACCGCAACGCGGATCTCGCGTTCATCAAGTTCATAACGGGCACTACAGCCCAGACGATCGAGGCCCACCCGCCGTTCTCGGAGATCCCGACCAACGCGGCGGTCCGGGCCAACCCCAAGATCAAGGCACTGAACAAGCCTTTCTCCATCCTGTCCAAGACCAAGCTCATCCCGAGGCCCGCCCAGAACCCTAACTACCCGAAGATAAGCCAGGCCATCTATTCCAACTGGAACTCCGCCCTGGCCGGGTCAAAGAGCCCCGCTGCAGCGGCCAAGGCGATGGCGAGCCAGCTCAAATCGGCAGTCAGCAGCTCGAGCGGGCTGTGACAAACTCGACAATGCAACGCTAAACCCGAACGCCGAACGCCGGTGGCCATCTCGGGCCACCGGCGCAACCCGTGCAAATATCCCCCAGCGAGGAAGGAGCGTAATTGGTAACTACCGAGTTGCCATCTGGCAGGGTGGCTCCGCCCCCCAGCCGTGGTGCGCCCCCCAAGCCTGACCTGATCCAACGCCGGTACGCCCGCCTTGGCTGGAGCTTGTCGGCGCCGGCTCTCGCTGTCGTCGGCATAGTAACGATCGCCCCGATCCTTTTCGCCATCTTTATGTCCTTCGAGAAGGTCAACGTCACCGCGTCCGGCGTGAGCTTCAACGGGGCGACGATCTCCAACTTCCACACCGTGGTGACCGCCGGGCTTTGGCACCACGCCTTGTGGTGGACCAGCATGTACACGGTCGTGACCGTGGTACTGGAGCTGATAATCGGCACCATCTTCGCCTTGGTCCTCGAGCGCCTCACAGCCGGCCGGGGCCTCATGATGGCCCTCTTGCTCATCCCCTGGTCGCTCATCACGGTGATCTCCGCCGAGCTCTGGAGCTACATCTACGACGCCAGCTATGGGATACTCAACGGGATCTGGCCCAACGCCCTCGGCACCCCCTGGTCGGCGACATTTGCGCTCGTGGTGGCTGACGTATGGAAGACGACGCCTTTTGTAACCATTATCGTGCTCGCCGGGCTTGTCATGATCCCGAGTGAGCTCGTCGAAGCATCCGAGGTGGACGGCGCCTCAGAGTGGAAGGCCTTCTGGCGCGTGACGCTGCCGCTCCTGCGCCCGACGATAGGCATCGCGGTCCTTTTCCGGGTCCTGCAGGCGTTCGGCCTTTTCGACTTGCCCTACGTGCTCACAAGCGGCGGCCCGGGTACCTCCACCCAGTCGCTCGCCATCCTCGCCTACAACACCATGTTCACCGACATCGACTTCGGGCCAGGAGCGGCGGTGGCCGTTAGCACCGCCGTGATCGTGGTCCTCGTCTGCCTGGTATTCCTTCGAGCGTTCAAGCAACAGGTCGGGAACGAGGAGGTGCCAGCGTAAATGAGCAGCGTAGCGAGTGTTCGTGGCCACCACGGTTGGAGACGCTGGATAAACCTGGCGACCGTGGGTTCAGTCGTCATCGCCCTGTTTGTGCTCCTGCCCCTGTACTGGATGCTGGCGTCGAGCTTCAAGTCGCAGGGCAACGTGAGCGCCAGCCCGCCGCAGTTGTTCCCCTCCCCCATCAGCACCTCCAGTTACCACGCGGCCTTCAACGACGGCTTCGGCGGCTTCCTGGCGAACTCGATCGTGGTCGCGGTCTGCTCGACTGCACTGGTGCTCGTCCTTGGGATTGGGGCCGGCTACGCTCTCGCGCGTTTGCCGGTGCGGGGCAAGTACCCGCTAATGGTGTCCCTGCTCATGATCTCGGTTTTCCCGACCATTGCCGTCGTACCTTCTTTGTACATCGTCATGCGCACCATCGGCTGGCTCAATACCTATCAGGGGCTCATACTCCCGTACACGGCCTTCAACCTGCCGTTTGCGGTCTGGATCCTGCGCAACTACTTCCTCGGCATTTCGAGGTCTATGGAAGAGAGCGCCCGGATCGACGGTGCAGGGTCGCTGCGGACACTCGTGCAAGTAATAGTTCCCCAGGTCACGCCGGGCATCTTCACTGCAGGGGTCTTTACTTTCACGGCCAGCTGGACCGAGTTCTTGATGGCGCTCTCGTTCGACTTCGAGAAAAAGACCATCCCGGTCGGGATCGCTTCCTTCGGCGCGCAGTTCACGGTGCCCTACGGCGCTTATTTCGCTGCCAGCGTGATCGCGGTCGTGCCGATCGCGGTCGTGGTATTGGCCTTCCGCAAAGCCGTAGTCTCCGGGCTCACCGCCGGCGCTGTGAAGGGGTAATACGCTAGCCGGGTCACCTGGCCAAGCTGACCACGATCGCCCAGCAGGCTGGGCTGGCCCGTCTGGCCG
>JBOGGK010000347.1:0-9190 GCA_050744045.1 Acidimicrobiales bacterium
TGCCAAGGCCGGCGCTGCCAAGGCCGGCGCTGCCAAGGCCGGCACTGCCAAGGCCGGCGGGGCCAAGGCCGTCGGGGCCAAGGCCGGCGGCGCCCGCGAGGTGTCTGCGCCGGGGAGGCGGGGCCGAACTGAACGCTAGGAGGCGGCTCGACCTCGAGCTCGTGAGCAAGGGCCTGGCTGAGACGCGAGCCGAGGCAGGCTACCTCGTCGCCCAGGGCCGGGTGCTCGTCGGGGGGGCAGTGGCGGAAAAGCCTTCCCGTCAGGTCGGCCAATCCGAGCCCGTCCTCGTCACCGGCCCGCCGCCCCGCTTCGCCAGCCGTGGAGGGGAAAAGCTGGAGGCAGCCCTGGCGAAGTTCCAGATGGACGTGCGGGGAAAGGGGGTCTTGGACGCTGGGGCCTCCACCGGGGGGTTCACCGACTGCGTGCTCCAGCGGGGAGCGGCGCAGGTGGTGGCTGTGGATGTCGGCTACGGCCAAATATTGCCCGGCCTTCGTTCGCGCGACCGGGTGGAAGTGCTCGAGAGAGCGAACGTCCGCTACCTGGCTCCGGGCGACCTCGGCGGTCGCCGCTTCGACTTGGTCCTGGCGGACTTGTCGTTCATATCCCTGGTAACTGTGGCCGGCGCCCTGATCGGCTTGGCCAAACCGGTGGCGGAGCTCGTGCTACTGGTGAAGCCTCAGTTCGAGGTGGGCAAGGCCGCCGTGTCCAAGGGCAAGGGAGTGGTCCGCGCCCCCGAGTTGTGGGCCGAGGCTGTCTGCGAGGTTGCCGGCGCCTTCCATGCTCGCGGTGCCAGGGTGGCCGGGACCATGGTGTCCCCGCTTTACGGGGCGAAAGGCAACGTCGAGTTCTTCCTCTACCTGCGCACCGGGTGGCCCCCGGGCCCCAGCGCCCACGGGGACGTAGTGGAC
This sequence comes from Acidimicrobiales bacterium, assembly GCA_050744045.1. Lineage (GTDB taxonomy): Bacteria > Actinomycetota > Acidimicrobiia > Acidimicrobiales > Palsa-688 > JBOGGK01. Next base: position 909 of record JBOGGK010000347.1, read on the forward strand.
GCTCTGGTGGCGGCGGGCCGGCGGGGCGGGCGTTAGTGGCCAGGATCGGCTTCGCCCCGCACGCCGAGCGGTCCTTGGCCGTCGACATCGCCAAGGAGACCGCGGGGTGGTTGGAGGAGCGGGGCCACGTGGCTGTTCTGTTGCCCGAAGTGGGCCCTCGCCTGGCGAGGCCGGAAGGGGTCGACGAACTGGACCTCCTGGTCAGCCTGGGCGGTGACGGAACCATGTTGCGCAGCGTCGGCATGGTCATCGGCACGGGGATCCCAGTCCTGGGGGTGAATTTCGGGCGCTTCGGCTACCTGACCGCGGCGGAGCCTGAAGGCTTGCGCGGAGCCATCGAACGGTTCCTGGCTGGCGATTGGCAGCCCGAGCACCGCATGACCGTGGACGCCTTCGTCGTGCCCGAAGGATCGCGCAGCCCTCGCTACCGCGCCACCGGGCTCAACGACGTGGTTGTGGCCCGCCCGGCGGGGATGCATACGATCAATACGAGCGTGGCGATATCAGGCAAACGCTTCCTCAGCTACGCCGCCGACTCGATGATCGTCTCGACACCTACAGGCTCGACCGGCTACAACCTGTCGGCGCGAGGGCCGATCGTCTCGCCCACGTTGCGCTGCCTGGTGCTGACACCGGTGTCACCGCATATGCTTTTCGACCGCAGCATCGTGCTCGACAGCGGAGAGGAAGTTTCGTTTCGCTTGGGCGGCCGCTGCGGAGCAGACCTGATCGTGGACGGGGCCGGCTGCGGGCAGGTGGAGCTGGGCGAAGAACTGGTATGCCGGGCGGGCCAGCACGACGCGGTGTTCGTCAGCTTTGGCGAGCGGGACTTCGACACGGCGCTGAAGAACAAGTTCCGCCTGGCCGACCGATAACTTCGGGCCATGTTGGGCGAGCTCCGGGTGAGCCAGCTGGGGGTCATCGACGACCTGAGGCTGTTGCTGGGCCCGGGCATGACTGCGCTCACCGGCGAGACCGGGGCGGGGAAGACCCTGGTGGTAGAAGCGGTGGAGTTATTGGTGGGCGGCCGGGCGGATGGGATGCTGGTGCGGCCCGGCGCGGCCGAGGCGGTAGTCGAAGGCAGGTTCATCGCCGATGACGGCGGCGAGATGGTCCTCACCCGGGTGGTCCCTGCTGACGGCCGCTCCCGGGGTTATGTGGACGGGCGTATGGTCAACGCCGGTGCCCTGGCCGAGCTGGGCCGGCGGTTGGTGGACTTGCACGGCCAGCATGCCCACCAGTCGCTCTTTTCGGCGCCGGCGCAGCGCCGCGCCCTCGATTCGTGGGCCGGCTCCAGCCCCGGCCGGCGCGATGCCGCCCGCGCCCAGTTGCGTCCGCTGGGAGAAGCGCTCGCCGGGACGGGCGGGGGCCCCGAAGTGCGAGAGCGGGAAATGGAGTTGTTGCGCTACCAGCTGAAAGAAATAGGCGACGCCGGCCTCCTCGACCCGGGCGAAGACCAAGAACTGGCGGCCGAAGAGGACACTTTGGCGAGAGCCGCCTCCCATCGGGCGGCGGCCGCCATGGCGTACGAGAGCCTTGCGGGCGATGAAGCGGCCCTGGACCGCCTCGGCCAGGTGGTGAGCCAGGTGGCGGGGCACTCACCTCTCGCCGATCTGCACGACCGCCTGCGAGGGCTTCTGGTCGAGCTGTCCGATGCCGCAGCCGAGGTACGGGAGATTGCCGAGACGCTCGAGGAGGACCCTGCCCGCCTGGCGGAGGTCACCGTCCGCCGGGCCCTGCTGAAAGAGCTCTGCCGGAAGTACGCCCGGCTGGGTGGAGGCCTTGGCGAAGTGCTCGCGTTCGGGGCCGAAGCCTCTGGGCGTCTCCTGGCGCTCGAGGGCAGAGAGGGCCTCGCCGCGCACCTGGCAGAGCAAAGGGCTCGTGCTTTGGCGGAGCTTCGGGAAGCCTCGCAGCTGTTGGGTGCTGCCAGGCGGGCGGCGGCCGGGCCGCTCGGCCGCGCCGTCGAGGCCGAGCTGCGCCGGCTGGCGATGCCCCGGGCCAGCTTCCGGGTAGAGGTGGGGGGCCGCGCTGAAGCCGGTGAGGTGGCCGGCGGGGACGGGGCCAACGCTGGGGAGGGGGACGGGGCCAATGCCGGTGACGTGGCCGGCCTGAGGGCTCTTTCGGGTGAGGAAGTCTCCTTCTTGCTGGCCGCCAACCGGGGCGAGCCCCTTCTGCCCTTGTCCAAGGTGGCGTCCGGGGGCGAGCTCGCTCGCGCCATGCTCGCCCTTCGCCTGGTGCTGCTGGGCAAGGAGGCGCCGGTGGGGTGTGCCGGCAACCCCCGTACGCTCATTTTCGACGAGGTCGATGCCGGTATCGGGGGTGAGGCCGCCGTCGCCGTCGGCGAAGCCCTGGCCGAGCTGGGCCGCCGTTTCCAGGTCGTCGTCGTGACCCACCTCCCGCAAGTGGCCGCGTTCGCCGGTTCCCAGGTGAGGGTGGCCAAGGTCCAAAGGGGTGGCCGCAGCGTGGCCGTGGCGAGCCCGCTCACTGGGCAAGAACGTGTCGTAGAGCTCTCCCGGATGATGTCTGGGAGGCCAGGCAGCGAGGCCGCCCGCCGGCACGCCGTCGAGCTCCTGCGGGGGGCGGGTAGAGCGGACTGACCGGCCTGCACGGCCGGTGCCCGGCCGGCGGTCCACCACCAGCGCCCGCCTGCTGAGCTAAGCTCAGATGGCCACCGTAGAAGGCTTGACCTGGGAGCCAGGCACGGCTCGAGGGGCAGATCCGACTCCGCCGGCCACCAAACTTGATGCCGCGCGTGGAGGAGATCTTGGCCAAGCACATCTTCGTGACCGGGGGGGTGGCGAGCTCCCTGGGCAAAGGCCTCACCGCTGCCTCGCTCGGCCGCCTCTTGAAAAGCAGGGGCCTCCGGGTCACCATACAAAAGCTGGACCCCTACATAAACGTCGACCCAGGGACGATGAACCCCTTCGAGCACGGCGAAGTGTTCGTAACCGAGGACGGGGGTGAGACCGACCTCGACCTCGGCCACTACGAGCGTTTCATCGACGAAGCGCTCTCCCGGGACTCGAATGCCACTACGGGCTCTATCTACCAGTCGGTCATCGCCAAGGAACGTCGGGGCGAGTACCTCGGCCGGACGGTCCAGGTGATCCCGCACATAACCGACGAGATAAAGCTCCGTATCCGCCGTCTCGGGACCGAAGACGTCGACGTCGTCATCACCGAGGTCGGCGGGACGGTCGGCGACATAGAGATACTGCCGTTCCTGGAGGCCGTGCGCCAGTTCCGCAAGGACGTGGGGCGCGACAGCGTCTGTTACGTCCATGTCACCCTGGTGCCCTACCTCGGGCCCTCGGGGGAGCAAAAGACCAAGCCCACCCAGCACTCGGTGACCGAGCTTCGCTCGCGGGGGATACAACCCGATGTCATAATCCTGCGCAGCGACCGCCCGGTGCCCCCGAGCCTGAAGACGAAGATCTCCCTACTCTCCGACGTGCCCGAGGAGGCCGTCATATCCAACGTCGACGCTCCCAACCTCTACGAGATCCCGCTGTCGCTCCACGAGGAGGGCCTCGACGAGTACGTCTGCCGGCTCCTCCGCCTGGAGCGGCCCGAGCGGGTGGAGCGGGGGCAGCCGACGGGACCGGTGGAGCGCGGGCCGCGGCCCGGTGCCCGTGGCGGCGGGGTCGGCCGGGACGCCAACGGCAATGGCAATAGTGGCAACGGCAATAGCGGCAACGGCGGCATTACCAACGGCAATGGCAACGGTGACCACGGCGGGCACGAGCTGGATCTGTCTGGATGGCGTGCCCTGGTGCGCCGGGTCGAGGCGGCCTCGAAGCCCGTGCGCATCGGGCTCATCGGCAAGTACGTCAACCTGCCCGACGCCTACCTTTCGGTCGTCGAGGCCCTGCGCCACGGCGGTTATGCCCACGGTGCCCGTCTCGAGCTCGACTGGGTCCAGGCGGAGGAGGTCGAGGGCCTGATGGCTGAAGCGCGGTTGCGCCACCTGGACGGGATGATCGTCCCGGGCGGCTTCGGCGAGCGCGGCATCGAGGGGATGGTCACCGCCGTGGGCTACGCCCGGGAACACTCGATCCCCTGCCTCGGCTTGTGCCTTGGCCTGCAGGTCATGGTCATCGAGTTCGCTCGGAACGCTGCGGGGCTGGAGCGGGCCAACTCCCGGGAGTTCGCCCCGAGTGCCCCTTATCTCGTCATCGACCTCATGGACGAGCAGCGCGAGGTTGTCAGCCAGTCCAACTACGGCGGCACTATGCGCCTGGGCACCTACCCGGCCAAGCTCCGCCCCGGCAGCCAGATGGCGGCGATCTACGACGAGGGCCTCGTTTTTGAGCGCCACCGGCACCGCTACGAAGTCAACCCTCGTTACCGCACCCGCCTGGAAACCGCAGGCCTTGCCTGCTCGGGGGAGTCGCCCGATGGCCGGCTGGTCGAGATGATCGAGCTGCCGGGTCACCCCATGTGGGCGGGAACCCAAGCCCACCCGGAGTTCAAGAGCCGGCCAGACCGCCCACACCCCCTGTTCAAAGCCCTATTGGGTGCCGCCTTGGCACGAGCCGAAGGCCGTCGCCCCCACTTGATCGATCCCGATGCCCTGGGCCCCGAGGTGCAGGAGGCCGGTGTTGGCCTCCACTGACCGGGCGACGCCGGCCTCTGGCTCGGGTGATCTCTGGGGCTGTGCCATTGGCCTCCGCTAAGTTCCGTAAGCTCGGCGAGCGCTCGGTCTACCAGTCGGCGCTCCTGCACGTGGCCCTCGGGACCTTCGAGGGCCCCGGCGGCGAGCACTTCGACCGGGACCTTGTCCACCACCCGGGAGCCGTCGTCGTCGTGCCGTTCGACGAGGCGACCGGGGAGGTCGTCCTGGTCCGCCAGTACCGGGGGCCGCTCGACTCGGAACTGCTCGAGGTGCCGGCAGGCAAGCGGGACGTGGAGGGGGAGCCCAACGAGGCCACCGCGGCCCGGGAGCTGGCCGAAGAAGCTGGCCTCGAAGCAGGGCGGCTGGAGCTCATCGGCCACTTCTTCAATTCGCCCGGGTTCTCCGACGAGGAGAGCTGGTGCTTCCTGGCCCGGGATCTGCGCCAAGTACCCGACTCCCGCCACGGGATCGAGGAACAGCACATGACCGTTGAGCGCCACCCCTTGTCGGGTACCGCTCGGCTCGTGCGCTCCGGCGAGATAACGGACGCCAAGACGATCGTGGCGCTGTTCTTGGCCCAGGCCGCGCTGGCTTGACGTCAGCTTCGGGGAAATGACAAGCGCTTCGTCCCAGCCCCGGCGTGCCGGTCCGGCCCCGGCCTGTCTCGGCCTGTCCGTTCCAGCTGAGGAGCTGCTCAACTGGCTCTCGGTCGAAAAGGGCCGCAGCCCCAACACCCTGGCCGCCTACCGCCGAGACCTGGTCGCTTACGAGGCGTGGCTGCTGGCCCGCTCAGCCGGCCAAGTGGCCGCAGCCTCGCCTGGTCCGGCTCCACCCGGTACGGCCCCACCCGGTACCCTCGGTGCGGCTGCTCTCGGTACGGCCTCCCTGAGCACGGCCCCTCTCGGCACGGCCCCCCTCGGCACGGCCCCCCTCGGCACGGCCCCCTCGGGCGGGCCACGCTGGCGACGGTGGACGAGGCGGCAGTGGCCGAGTACGTGGCCCACTTGACCAGGTTGGGACTGGCACCCGCTTCGGTCGCCCGTGCCCTGGTGGCGGTGCGCTCGCTCCACCGGTTCTTGGTCGAGGAGGGGGAAACGACCGCCGACCCGACCGCCGACCTGCGTCCCCCCTCGCTTCCCCAGGCCCTCCCCAAGGCGCTGAGCGAAGCGGAGGTGGCGTCCCTGCTGGCCGCGGTGACCGGCGACGGCCCGGCGCAGCGGCGGGACCGGGCCGTGCTGGAGTTGCTCTACGGGACGGGGATGCGCATATCCGAGCTGACCGGCCTGTCCCTACCGGACCTGGCGGTCGAGGAGCAGCTGGTGCGGGTGCTCGGCAAGGGCAACAAGGAGCGCCTCGTCCCCCTTGGCCGCTTCGCCCGCCAAGCGCTGAGCGCATGGCTGGGCCCGGGCGGCCGACCCGCTCTTGTGCCTCCCAAATGGGCGCGCCGGCGCGACTCGGCCGCTGTTTTCCTCAATTTGAGAGGTGGGCGCCTGTCGAGGCAGGGAGCATGGGGCATAGTTCGGCTCCATGGGCGCAGGGTGGGCCTGGAGGGCCGTCTCAGCCCTCACGTCCTGCGCCACAGCTGTGCCACCCACATGCTCGACCACGGTGCGGACCTCCGGGTGGTGCAGGAACTGCTTGGCCACGCCTCCATCGCGACCACCCAGGTCTACACCAAGGTCTCGGCCGAACGGCTCCGGTCCGTTTACCGGTCCACCCACCCTCGCGCCCGGGTGGGGGGCTGACCGCGACTGCGCCGGCCGCACCTCGCGGCGCGCCCGCGAAGGGCTACACTGCGCCCGATGGAGGCGAACACGACGACGGCGTTGCGCGAGGACCTCGAGTCGCAGCGGGCGTCGCTGCGGCGCGAGCTCGCCGAGCTTGGCTACGGCAGCGAGGGGCTTTCCTACGACCCGAACTTTGCCGATTCCAGCCAGGTGACCGCCGAGCGGGGCGAGACGGAGGCCCTGGCTACGACCCTCACCACCAAGCTCGTCGAAGTCGAGCACGCGATCGCCAAGTTCGACGCCGGCACCTACGGGCTTTGCGAGTCCTGCCATCAGGAGATCGCGCCCGCCCGCCTGGAGGCCATGCCCGCCGCCCGGCACTGCATTGCCTGCGCGGCCAAGCGGCGCTGATCTCCTGGCTACCACCGGCGACCTTCTGGCGTCGCTCTAGGCGAGGTCTGGTGTTGTCTTGGGCAGCGCGCTACACGTCGCCTACATCTCGCCCCTACCCATGCGTCACACCCACGTCGCCGGTGGCTCAGCAGCGGGTTGGCGAGGGCGGCCCGCGCTTGTCGGACCAAGCGCTGGCCGTCGGGGGCGACCGGGTGCCAGTCGTGGGGCGGCTCACCGCCCCAACGGCTCAACGCGACAGCAGCCCGACGGATGCCCTGGCCCTCTCCAGGGTCACGGAGGCCACCTCGGACGCTTTCCTGGCCCCGGCGGCGAGGACGGCCTGTACCGAGCCGGGGTCAGCCGCCAGCTCCCGGTAACGCTCCTGCAGCGGCTCCAACGCCGAAATGACCGCATCGGCGACCGCCGACTTCAATTGGCCGTAGCTCTCGTAGCCGGAGGCGACCTCTGCCGGCTTCCCCCCCGTCGCCGCCGCCAGGAGCTCGAGGAGGTTGGAGACGCCGGGCTTGGTGCCCGGGTCCCAGCGGACTGCGTAGGGCCCCGGCGGGTCCAGGTCAGTGACCGCTCGCTTCAGCTTGCGCTCGATCATCTTCGGTGGGTCGAACAGGTGGATGCGGCCCGCGTCCGACTCGGAGGACTTGGACATCTTGCGGTCGGGGCCCTGCAGGTCCATGATACGCGCCCCGCCACCGGGCGGGGCGATCGCCGCCTCGGGCAGCCTGAAGGTCGGGCCGTAGCGCGAGTTCCAGCGCTGGGCCAAGTCGCGGGTGAGCTCGAGGTGCTGGCGCTGGTCGTCGCCGACCGGGACCAGTTCGGCGTCGTAGAGCAGTATGTCGGCGGCCATCAGCACCGGATAGGCGAAAAGGCCCACACGGGCTGATTCCTCGCCCGCCCTGGCGGTCTTGTCCTTGAACTGGGTCATGCGGGACAGCTCGCCCATGCTGGCCGTGCACTCGAGGAGCCAGGCCAGCTCGGCGTGCTGGGGGACGTGGCTCTGGGCGAACAAGGTGCACCGCTCAGGGTCGAGCCCGCAGGCCAGCAGGAGCGTCGCCATGCCGAGGGTGGCCTTGGAAAGTTCCTCCGGTTCGCCAGGCACGGTAAGAGCATGCAGGTCCACTACGCAGTAGAAGGCGTTGTAGCGGTCCTGGAAGTCCACCCACCAGCGCAATGCCCCGAAGTAGTTGCCCAGGTGCGGCGCCCCAGTGGGCTGGATCCCCGAAAAAACGGTCTTGGCCTGGTCGCCGGGGGATGGTGCGGTGCTCACGTCCAGGCAGGGTACCCGCGGCCCGGCCCCGGCGGGCCCCATTAACCCTGCGGCCTCGCCCTGGGTGGGAGGGCCTGGGGGAGGACGACGTGGCGCTCGCCCGTGGGCGGCGCGACGACAGCTCGCCTCCCCGGTGCAGGACGGTTTTCGGGCGCCTTCTCGACCGGCGGCAATTCCCCCAAAGGTGCCGGCTCCGCCGCCGGCCGCACCCTCGCCGGCTCCGCCGCCGGCCGCACCCTCGCCGGCTCCGCCGCCGGCCGCACCC
>JBOGGK010000348.1:0-1917 GCA_050744045.1 Acidimicrobiales bacterium
AGGACCACGGGCACGGAGATGATCCGGCCCAGCCGCAGCGCCACCTCGCCGGCGTGGTAGCGGGGCAGTGCGTCGTACTGCTTGTAGGAGGTCGAGTCCTCCTCGTCGACGATCACGATTCCGGGCCTGGGCAGGGGGGCGAAGATGGCGCTGCGCGAGCCCACCACCACCGGCGCCTGGCCCGACCGCACCCGCCGCCACTCCCTTCCACGCTCGGCCGGCGTCAGGCCGGAGTGGAGGACGGCGACGAGCCCAGGGAAGTACGCCTCGAACCGCCGCTCGGTCTGGGGCGTCAACGAGATCTCGGGCACCAGCACGATCGCGCCCAACCCTCGGGCCAGGGCCAGCTGGATCGCGGCAAGGTAGACCTCGGTCTTGCCCGAGCCCGTGACCCCAAAGAGCAGGAACTGGTCGAAGCGGGACCAGGAGATCGCCTCCGCGATTGGTGCCAGGGCCAGGCGCTGCGGAGCCGTCAGCTCGAGCGGGTGGGGCGCGAGGTCGGACGGATGGTCGGTCGCGGCCGCCACCTCCCGACGCGGGGAACGGCGCCGGCTGGTCGCCTTGCCTGTGCGCAAGGCCGGTGGGACCATGGCCCGGATCACGTCGGGAAGCGGGCACAGGTAGTGGCCCGACACCCATTGGGCCAGGCTCAGTTGGTGCGGTAGGAGCAGTGGCTCCTGGTCTCGGACTCGTTCCACGGAGCGCAGTTCCGCGATGGGCGAGTCGCGGAGCAGCTCCACGACATAGGCGAATATCTGGCGCCTGCCGAAGGGAACGACCACCCGCTGGCCCAACCGCACCTCCTCCGCGATTTCAGCCGGAACGAGGTAGTCGTAAAGATTGGCCGCCGCGCCCGCTCTGAGGTCGGGCGCGACCCGCGCTACAAGGGGTAGGTCGCGACTCATGCCCCCGTCTGGCCGACCCCAGCCACACGTGCCAGCCGTTGGACCTCGTCGAGCACCAGTTCCGCCAGGCCGACCTTGGGCTGCCACTCCAGATGTGTGGTGTGCCCATCGCGGGCCAGCAGGGTCGCCTCACCCATCTCCCCGCCCATCGCGCTGTGGCTGCCGGCCACCGGATTGGCCACGACCAGGTCGCAGCCCTTCTCCTCCAGCTTGCGGCGCCCCGATTCGACCACATCCTCAGTCTCGGCGGCGAAACCGACCACCAGGCAACCGGGGGGACGGATTCGCACCAGCTCCTGGAGCACGTCAGCCGTCGGCACCAGCCGCAGCTCCAAAGCAGACCGATGGCGGCGATGGAGCTTGACCTTGCTTGGGCGCTCGACCCGATAGTCGGCGACTGCCGCCGCCATCAGCAGCAGCCGGATCTCAGCGATGCGCTGGCGGCAGGCCTGGAGCATCTCATCCGCCGTCTCCACGAGAACCACCTCAGCCCCACCCGGGGGCCGCGGAACCGGGACGGTGGTGACCAGAGTCACCCGCGCCCCACGCCGGGCGGCAGCATCGGCCAGCGCCGACCCCATCCGGCCGCTGCTGCGGTTGCCGAGGTAGCGGACGGGATCGATCGGCTCCCTGGTGCCCCCCGACGTCACCAGCACCCGCCACCCCGCCAGCGGTCCCTGCCCCCCGGCGAGGCGTTCCAGCTCGGCGAAGATCTCCTCCGCTCGGGCCAGCCGCCCGACTCCGACGCGACCAGACGCCAGGCGCCCCTCGACCGGGCCGACGACCTCCATCCCGCGCTGGCGCAGCTGCGCCAGGTTGGACTGGGTGATGGGATTGCGCCACATGGCGGACTCCATCCCCGGGGCCAGCAGGACCGGCGCCTCCGCGGCCAGCAGCGTGGCCGAGACCACGTCGTCGGCGAGCCCGGCCGCCAGCCGCGCCAGGGTCGAGGCGGTGGCCGGGACCACCAGGTGGAACTCGGCCCAGCTCGCGAGATCCAGGTGCGCCATGC
>JBOGGK010000349.1:0-18230 GCA_050744045.1 Acidimicrobiales bacterium
GGCCCTCGACATCGAACTCGGGACGGCCCCTGCCGAGGTCCTCGCCACGGTTCGGGCCGCCGTCCAGGACCAGCGCAAGGTATTGCTCGACTATTACTCGTTCGGGCGGGACGAGACGGGGGAACGCAAGGTACAACCGTGGCGGGTCTTTTCCTCGGAGGGTCACTGGTACCTACTTGCGTGGTGCGAGACGGCAGGCGGCAGGCGCCTGTTCCGGGTGGACCGGGCCCGCTCGGCTAGGGCCGTGGACGAGACCTTCGAGCCGCCGGCGGACATCGGCCGGGTCGCCACCTACGAGAGCCGGCCCGGCGACCCGCTGGTGGTGCTCCACCTAGCGCCCAGGGCTCGCTGGGTGGCCGAACGCTACCCGATTGAAGAACTGACCGAGCTTGCCGACGGCCAACTCGAGGTGCGGCTCCGGGCCAGCTCTCGGGCCTGGCTGGAGCGGTTGTTGCTCATGGCGGGCCCGGGAGCGACCGTCATCTCGGGCGCCAACGGCGTCGCTCAGTCGGCGGCCCGCCGGGTCCTGGCCGTGTACAGCCATGTAACCTGTGAAAGGTGACCCTGACAGACGAGCAGCAGGCGGAGCGCGTCCCAGGGCAAGACGGCAAGCCAGCCAAGGTCGACCGCAAGCGCATCCTCGTCGAGTGGGTCGTGATCGTGGTGGTCGCCCTAGTGGCCGCCCTACTCATCAAGACCTTCGCCATTCAGGCCTTTTACATCCCGTCGCCTTCGATGTTCCCGACTTTGAAGCCAGGCGACCGGGTGCTGGTCAACAAGCTGTCCTACGACTTCCACCCCGTGCACCCAGGGGATGTCATCGTGTTCCGGAGACCTCCCGGCGACAACGACCCGTCGATCGACGACCTCATCAAGCGAGTCGTCGCCACGGGCGGCCAGAAGCTGTACGTCGCCAACTGCCGGATATACATAAATGGGAAGCAGCTGGCCCAGCCCTGGTTGCCCAAGGGGTGGCAAAACCCCTCATCGCCCTACTGCACCACTTGGCCCAGCACCGGGCTCCCGAACCCGTACACGGTCCCCAAGGGCGACCTCTTCATGATGGGCGACAACCGCAAGGACTCCTACGACTCCCGCTATTGGGGCCCGCTGCCGGGCAGCTACATAGTGGGCCGGGCATTCGTGCTCATGTGGCCCCCCGGGCGGGTCCGCTTCCTCTAGGCCCGGCCTACCGCCAGGGCCCGCCTACCGAGGGTCCCCCATCCGCAGTCGTCGGTGCACTAAGAAGATCAGAAATTGGGACCGCTCCGTCGCGCTCGGACCGCTCCAAGGCTCAAGGGGGTTGCGTGGGCGCCGATACAACGTCAGTGGTTCAGTAGGCCCGAGCCTCGGCCCGGGGGGTGACAGACAAGGAGTGCCCAAGGTGGCGACAGTACGGGCGAGCTGCCCAACTTGTGGAGACGTCGAGCTGACAACTCGAGAAGTACAGGTCCAGGTGTGCTCCGCCACCGATGAGGGCAGTTACTCCTTCCTCTGCCCGAGCTGCCGCCTTCTAGTCAACAAGCCAGCTGAGCAGCGCGTTGTCGAGCTGCTGGTGTCGGCCGGCGTGAAAGTGGTCAACTGGGACATGCCCGCCGAGCTTTCGGAGCCCAAGTCCGGCCCCCCCATCACCTACGACGACCTGCTTGCCTTTCACTTCGAGCTCGAGTCCGAGGGCTGGTTGGACCACGTGATCGCCGGCGACGGACCGCTCGGTTCGCGCTGAGGCCGCGGTGAGGTGGCGGTGAGCTGGGACTGGGCCTGGACGCTTTTGGTCGGGGCCGTAGGCGCCGGGCTGTGCGCCGGTCTCGGCGCGGCAGTGCGGAGGGAGTCCGAACGCCTCAAGTTGACCCGCGCCGAGGTCGAGCGGGTGCGCCCTCGGGCCCGCCGTGCTCGGGCCGACTTGTCCCCGAGGCATCGCTAAGAGCAGAAAACCGCCGCACCTGAGGCCGCGGTCACCAGGCAGGCGCGGGCCTGAGGCGGGCGGGCGGCGCCCAGCGCCGGCCACATCCGCCCTTCTCGTCGGCACCCCTTGGAACTGTCAATCTAGTAGACGCGCCGGCCTTTTTCGTCGCCGACGCCGGACTTGCGGTGGAAGTATGAGTTGACGACGTCCCGCCATTCTCGGGCGCTGCCCAGCTGTTCGAGGAGCCGCCGCTCCGTGGAACGAAAACGGACCACGTCGACCCAGCCCTCGAGGCTCCGCCAGAGGGAGAGCAGCTCCTCGACCCCGGCGATGCCGTCGAAGTGGCTGTTGTATATTTGCCGGAGCAAGGTCTTGCCCGAGCGCAGCCGGTAGGAATAGTCCAAGCGGTGGAAGAACAACAAGAGCTCTTCGGGGCACTTGTCCGGGTCCTCGAAGGTGGACCGCCAAGGCTCGTGGTACTGCTTTCACCTGGAGGACGACATTGGGGGCGAAGCCACCATCGAGCGGGGCGAGATCTTCGAACGCCGCTTTGGCCCGGTCCGTCCTGCGGTCGCGCCAGTCCTGCTGGCAGCTCTAGACGAAGCAGCGCCACATGACCGAACCTCCGTAGGGCTCGAGCGCCCGGGCGAGGACATTTGCCCCTTCCGCGTGGCTACGGCCGTAGCTGGTGCCGGCGACCCGTGATACCGCTCCCAGGTGGCGGGAGGTCACCAGCCCCATGGCCAGGCGTCTACGTTGAGCGGGGGCAACGTCCAGGTCGACAAGGGTAGGTCGTCTAAGCCCGCCAGGCTGAGCTCGGCCGGGATGCACACGTGCTGGGCTCGCGCCGCTTCGAGCACGCCCAGGGCCTGCCAGCCGTTGCCGTCGAATGATGCATGGCCGGGAGTGTAATAGCGGTGGCTTCCTCGAAACAATTTCGGTAACTCCACCTCAAGGCCGGGCTTGGGGAGCTTACGGCTGGCTGGCTAAGGGCTCCAGCCTGCCAAGCGCTTATCCTCGACCTCAGCCAAGAAGCTCCGTGCCGAAGGCTGCATATTCGAATTTCCGCCAGAGGCCCCGGGGCCCGCAACATTCAGCCCTTCAGGAAAAGTTGCAGGCTCGCCTCTGGCCCGAGCACAGATTAGGCTCGGGCGCAGGATTGGCACACTAGGAGGGCCAGATGAGCGACCGTTACGTCCCCACCAAGGACGACCACTTCAGTTTCGGCCTGTGGACCGTCGGCTGGGCCGGCAAGGACCTCTTCGGGGATCCAACCCGCCCGGTGCTCGACCCCGTGGAGGCGGTCCATCGGCTCACGGAGCTCGGGGCCTGGGGGGTCACGTTCCACGACGACGACCTGTTCGGGTTCGCGTCCGGCGACCCCGCCGGCGAGGCCGGCCGGGAGGCGACGCTCAAACGCTTCCGCTCGGCGCTCGACGAGACCGGCATGACCGTCCCGATGGTGACAACCAACCTGTTCTCCCACCCGGTGTTCAAAGAGGGTGCGTTTACGGCCAACGATCGCTCGGTCAGGCGCTACGCGCTCCGCAAGACCATGCGCAACCTCGACCTAGCTGCCGAGCTCGGCGCAGCGACCTTCGTGATGTGGGGCGGCCGGGAGGGCTCCGAGTCGGACGCGGCCAAGGATGTGCGCGTAGCGCTGGACCGCTACAAGGAGGGCGTCGACCTGCTCTGCGAGTACGTGCTGCAAAAGGGCTACCGGGTCCGCTTCGCCATCGAGCCGAAGCCGAACGAGCCCCGGGGCGACATCCTGCTCCCCTCCATCGGCCATGCCCTCGCGTTCATCTACCGCCTCGAGCACCCCGAGATGGTGGGCCTGAACCCAGAGGTCGGCCACGAGACGATGGCGTGCCTAAACATGGTCCACGGGTGCGCCCAAGCGCTCTGGGCTGGGAAGCTCTTCCACATCGACCTAAACGGCCAGCACGGTCCTCGCTACGACCAGGACCTGCGCTTCGCCGGCGCCGACTTGAAGCAGGCGTTCTTCCTGGTCGACCTTTTGGAGACCGCCGGCTACGACGGGCCCCGGCACTTCGACTTCAAGCCGCCCCGTTGTGAGGGGAGAGATGGGGTGTGGGTCTCGGCGGCGGGTTGCATGCGCAACTACCTGATCTTGAGGGAGAAGGCCAGGGCGTTCCGGGCGGACCCTGACGTCAAAGAGGCGATGGCCGCCGCCGGCTGGGCATCGCTCGCGCAGCCGACCTTGGCGCCGGGCGAGACCTGGGAGCAGCTCCAGGAAGACAGGAGCGCCTACGAGGACTTCGACCCTGCCGGCGCCGGCTCACGCGAGGTCAACATCGAGCGCCTCGACCAGCTCGCGCTCGAGCACATCATGGGCGTCCGCTGACCAATCGAGCTCTGCGCCGCTTAAGGCGTTAGACCCGCCAGGTTGGAGCCGTAGCCGAGGTGGCGCTCCGATGGTCGGGCGGCTACGCCGGCGGGGCCGTCGTCTCCCGGACGACCAGGCTGGTGGCGAGCTCGATGCTCCGGGGTTGGCCGCCTTCCCCGCGCCCGAGCACCAGCCGGACAGCGGTCGCGGCCATCTCGGCGAGCGGTTGGCGCACGGTCGTGAGCGGGGGGGAGGTCCAGGTGGAAAGGGGAAGGTCGTCATAGCCGACCAGCGAGAGCTCGGACGGGACCCTCACATGCTGGAGCCTCGCCGCCTCCAGGACCCCTAGGGCCTGCAGGTCGCTCCCGGCGAAGACGGCGGTCGGCCGATCGGGGAGAGACAACATCGCCATCGCAGCCTTGAACCCCCCGTCCACGTGGAAGTCGCCCCACGCCATCAGGTCGGGTTCCAGGGGGATGCCGGCCGACTCCATGGCCGAACGGTAACCGTCCATACGGGCACGGCTGCAGAGCAGGTCGGGGGGGCCCGAGATCATCGCGACACGCTGGTGCCCGAGCCCGATCA
Source organism: Acidimicrobiales bacterium (assembly GCA_050744045.1). Taxonomy (GTDB): domain Bacteria; phylum Actinomycetota; class Acidimicrobiia; order Acidimicrobiales; family Palsa-688; genus JBOGGK01. Next base: position 4,842 of record JBOGGK010000349.1, read on the forward strand.
GGTGGCGGGTGGCACTGAAGCCGCCGGCCCAGTTGGTCCCTCCCACCGTCGTCACCGTGGGGTCGGGCTCGCCGCGGGGGTCCACCACCGCGAAGGGCAAGCCGCGTGAACGCAGGTCCGCTTTGTGCCGCTTGTCCAGGCGCGCGAGCAGGAGGACGACCCCCCGTGTGCCTCGCGCGCAGACGTGGTCGAGCCATGAGCGAGCGCCGTCGTGCTCGGAGAGAGAGGTGAGGGTCACGTTGAGGCCGGCTTCTCCGGCCGCGGCCACGGCCCCCTTTATTATCTCCGTGGCCCAAGGGCTCTCGAGCTCCTGGAAGACCAAGTCGACCAGCGGGGGGGTGGCGGCCTGGGCGGTGGAGCGTCGCCGAGGATCGCGCCTGGGTGGCCGACGTCCCCGACCTGTCGTACTGCTCCGCCACGGGTGACACTCCCCACGAGGCCGTCGCCGAGGTCGAGACGGCAATCGGCGCGTGGCTCGAGGCGGCGCACTCCGGCGGTCGCCCGATCCCAGTCCCGTCCACCAGACTTGCTCAGGCCTAAGGCGCCAACTCGAACAGCCGCCTGAACCGCAAGACGCGGGCTCACCACACCCGCACCCGTGACGTGCCGGGCTCGAGGTGGGCGACCGGGCCGGCGGGGTAGCCGCAGCCCGACTCCTTGCGCTCACTGACCAGGTCGACGTCAACGACCAACTGGCTGCCGTCCCGTTGCTCGAAGTCGGCGTCGACGAACCGCACGCGCGGCAACTCGGTGCCGTCCACGACGCAGAGCCGGACGCTGCCGAAGGCTTCCGGCAGCCGCGCCTCGAGATAGACCTCGTCGCCCTCGTCAACGACCTCGAACGACATTTCCTCCGTGAGGACAAGTGGCGAACGCTCGCCGGCAAAGGCCCGTGCACCCGGCGCGTAAACGTTGTCACGTATGTATACGGCCTGAGGCACGCCGATAAAGCGGGGGAGATCCCCAGGGGGCTGCTCGGCCAAGCGGGCAAGGTACTCATCGAAAGTGGCGGGGTGCCCGTCGTAGCCGGCAGTGCCGTAGACTGCCGGTCGCCCGCCGTCGGCTACGGGCGCGTAGGGCTTGGCAGAGCCGCCGTTCAGGAAGACGTTCCCGATGTAGCGGTCGTCGCCCCCGTAGATCACGGCGTACCCGGCTACCTGTGTGCTGTGCGGTCGGTGGTAGGGCGTCGCCCGGTCCATAACCTGCTCCAGGTACACGGTGCCGCCGACCAGGTTGTGGACGAAGGCGCCGCCTTGGCTAAACGACTCGAGGGCAGCTGGCGAGGCGAGCACGTTGTGGTCGACCAGGTACGGTCCGTGGCTAACTTCCACGAACAGGTCGCGGTTGTTGCGGTAATAAAGGTTCCGGGATACCCGTGTGCCCTGTGCCTGCCAGTCGAGCCAGGTGCCGAGAGAGCAGTCGTGGATCCGGTTGTGGGCGATCTCGACGTCGATCGCGGCGTGGAGCTTGATGGCGGCGATCTCGTAGCCGTAGAACTCGCGCTTGACCCCGATGTTGTAAATGTGGTTGTCCTCGATCGTCGAGAAGACGCAGCCGAGATGGCCGACGATGCCGTTCTGGCCACAGTCGAAAACGGTGTTGCGCCGGACCACGTGCGAGCCAACGTGCTCGCGGTCCCAGCCGATCTGGCCGGCGGCGAACACCGCCTCGAGTTGGTACTGGTAACCAGGCTTGTCGCCCCGCAGCGTCGCGAAGTTTTGCCCGGTCGACGCTTCCTTGCCGAGGGAGATAGCCGAGCATTTGGCATCGTGGATCACGTTGTCCTCGATGACCCATCCCTTGGCCCAATTCGGGCCGATCAGGCCGGGTTGTTCGGCGGTGGGCGGCGCCCACGGGGTCGCGGCGTGCGCGAGCTCGAAGCCCCGCACAGTGATGTAATCCACGTGGTGCTCGTCGGGGAAGAACACGGACCTGCGCACGTTGACCTCGACCAGCTCAGCATTGGGATCGGCGCCTTGGAAGTTCGCCCAGACCGTTGTCTCGTCCTCGGAGACCTCGGCACACCAGACGAGCCGGGTCTGCTCCGGGTTGCGCACGTGATCGGCCACGCCCGTCCAGCGATCGACCACCTCGGTACGCAGCGCCGGACCGACCACCTCGTCGCGGGTCCCTACTTCGTAGAAGCTGAGGCCATTGAGGTAGACGTCGCCGAGGTGCTTGCGCGGCGGCGTCCGGGGTTCGACGAGCCAGTCGCCGACGATCTCCTCAGCAAAGGGGTTGTAGCCGCCGAAGAGCGAATTGGGCACGGTCGCACGCCAGACCGTGCCGCCCTCCCGCTCCCACCCTCTGACCCGTTCTGAGCCCTTCACCACGACATGCTCACCAGGCCCTGCCTCGTAGGTCACCCGGCGCTGGTCACTCAGCCCACCGTGGCGGGGGCGGACCCACTCACGGTACTCACCTCCGTGGACGATAACGGTATCGCCGGGTCGAGCGAGCTCCGCCGCGCGGCTTATGGTGCGCAACGGGCGGTCTTCGGTGCCTTGCGCGATGTCGCAGCCGTTGGTCGCTACATGGAGGATGGTCATTACCTCAGTCCTTTCGTCTGCGGGAGCTCCGTTACATTCATCGGGAAGGCGGTGCTGTGCTTTCGCGTAGGACGAGGTCCGTGGCCAGTTCTACACGGTGCTTCGGCGCCCCAGTGGTCTCGGCGCTGTTGAGCAACGTGCGCACTGCCACGCCGGCCATCTCTGTTAGCGGCTGGCGCACCGTCGTGAGCGCCGGGGTGGTCCACTCGGCGAGAGGGAGGTCGTCGAAACCGACCACACTCAGTTGCTCGGGGACGCGAACGCGGACCTCTCGGGCTGCCCGGATCACACCAAGGGCAGATAGGTCGTTCGCCGCAAAGATCGCGGTCGGAGGTTGGTCCAGTTCGAGCAATGCCTTTGCTTGGCGGTAACCACCTTCAACGTGGAAATCGCCCTCACGCTCCAACTGCTCGTCCACGGGAAGCCCGGCCATCCCCAGAGCGGCGTGGTAACCGTCCAAACGCGCCCGGCTGCAAAGCAGATCGGAGGGACCGGTGATCGTGCCGATCCGTCGGTGACCGAGGTCAATCAGGTGTTTGGTGGCCGCGAGCCCACCAGCCCAGTTGGTGGCGCCCACCGAATGGACTTCCGGAGCAGGCTCGCCGCTCGGGTCGATCACTACAAAAGGGACCCGGTGCGCCACAAGCTTGCCCCTCTGGAGCGGAGCGAGCTCTGACAGCACCAAAATGACCCCGCGAGTGCCGCGCATAATGACGTTGTCGAGCCACCAAGAGCGCTCCCGCGCCTCGGACAGCTCCGTCAACGCGACCCCGAGGCCGTTTTGCTGGGCGGCGGAAAGCGCTCCACGCGCGACCTCGATCGCCCATGGGCTGTCGAAGCGCTCGAACACGACGTCGATGAGCGGCGGCACGTCAGAGCTCCATGATGCGCGCTTTCGGTAACCATGCCTGGCGATGAGCTCTTCGATAAGCGCGCGGCTGCTGGCCGACACGTCCGGGCGGCCGTTGAGGACCCTCGAGACGGTCGTAGTCGACAGACCGCTCTGCTCGGCGAGCTGAGCGATAGTGACAGACCTGCGTCGGGTTTGTCGCTGCGCCGGGGACCGTCCGTGGTCCTCCGCCACTTTTGCAGCTACCGGGAGGGTGTCAGTCATGGTTGGGTGCTCGGTCTCATGGCCGCGATCATACCGGTACTTTTCGAGCCGGGCTCCTGCACCAACGGCCCAGGCGATACGTACGAGTGTTCTCGTACAGGTACACGAAAGCAGCAGGCTCAGGGCCACGATGCGTGCATGCAGCGTTTACCTTCGGCAGATGGAGGGCACCGCCTTGACGCCCCAGCGATCGAGCCGTAGCCTAGGCTCCGTATCATTGCAGTACCAAGCCGGTAAGTTTCGAACCCGAACCGACCACTACAACCCGCAAGGATAATGCGTTATGTCCCTCACCCAATGCCCTGACTCCCGTCGCCCGCGCTCTCGGCACAGGCTGACTGTCTCCACCGCCGCGGCGATGACGGCTCTCGTCGGGACGGCACTATCCGGCGTCGCTGGCGCCGCGACACCGAGCACGAGCTCCCCCACCGGGAGCGTCACGATCTGGTTCGTCTCGAACCCGGGGCCCGTGAACGACTACATGACCGCCATCGCCAAGCGCTTCGACGCGGCTCACCCCGGCGACCACGTCACCGTGGACTTCATCCAAAACACGCCCTTCAAGCAGAAGATCCTGCTCGCCCTGGGCGCCAAGAAACCACCCACGATGTTCTTCAGCTGGGGCGGAGGCATCCTCCAGAGTTACATCAAAGCTGGTGACGTTGCATCATTAGGCCCGACCAACGCCGCTTGGGCGAAGCACTTCTTGCCCTCTTCGCTAGGAGCCGTCACCTACCACAACCAGGTCTGGGCGGTGCCCGTGCAGGGGACCCAGCCTGTCTTCTTCTACTACAGCAAGCCTCTCTTCCGGAAGTTCCACCTCAGCTTCCCTAGGACCTGGCCGCAGTTGCTCGCGGACGTGAACACCATGAAGAAGGCGGGCCAGACACCGATCGTCCTCGGCAACCTGTCAGGATGGGAAGGGCTGACCTACCTCGAATATCTCACAGATCGCATCGGTGGCCCGGGTGTCTTCAACAAGATCCAAGCCGGCGTCCATGATGCTTGGAACAACCGGGCGATCATCGCGGCGCTCACAGACATCCGCCAGCTCGTCAAGATGGGTGCCTTCCAGACAGGCTACGACTCGATCGACTTTGGGCCCGAGACAGATGCCCTCCTGAGCGGCGGCGTCGGGGCTATGACGTTAATGGGGGACTGGGATATCTCTTCGCTGGAGGGCGACGCGTCGAGATTCGTGAAAAATGACCTCGCCCAAGCGCCGTTCCCGGCCGTCCCTGGTGGCAAGGGCAACTCAGCCGACTTGGAAGGTAACACCACCGACTACCTCGCCGTAGCCAACGACATACCCGCGACCAGCAAGGCTGTCGCCAAGCAGTTCCTGGAGACGGAGTTCACGACCCGGTCATTTGCCAAGACCGAGGTAACGAGCGGCCAAGTCCCTGTGATCAACGGTTCCGGCGACCTCTTGACCGGGACGTCGCTCAGCAAGTTCCTTGTACCGATCTTCGGCATGGTTAAAAAGGCGCCGCACTTCCAGTACTCCTGGGACCAGGCATTAGGAGCAACCCGCGCCACGCCCATGCTCGACAACCTAGAAAAGGTTTTCGAGCTCGACGAGACACCTCGGCAATTCGTCAACGCCCTAGACAGCTCCAGCGCCGGGGCCTGAGCACCAATGAACGGCACGAGCTCGTCGGGAGCGGCCATTCCACTGCCACTCCTGGCGAGATCGCCGCCGCCAAGAAGTGGTCCCGGTAAGCGGGTAAGGACGGCGAGCTGCCGCTGATGGCCGTACAGGCTCCGACAGCCCCGACCGAGGCCCTGCGAACGCGCGCCCCTACCCGCGGCCTGCCGCAGGGCTCCCGCCCGGTGGGCAGCGCTTCTTACAGAGCGGCCGACTTCCTCGGCATCGCCCCGGCCATGCTGCTCTACGCGCTGTTCGTGCTACTACCCATAGGAGTGGCACTTTTTCTCAGTTTTTTCAACTGGAACGGCGTCAGCAGCCTGCACTTCACCGGTTGGTCCAACTGGGCCCACTTTTTCTCCGACCCGGTCGCAGGCCATTCACTCGAAGTGACAGCCATCCTCACTGGCGTCAGCTGGGCCGTGCAAACCCCGATCTCGATGGCGCTGGGTATTTTCACAGCTGGCCGCCAGCGGTACCGGGCCGTTTACGCTGCTGTCTACTTGTTGCCACTCCTGTTATCGACGGTGGGCATCGCTCTCGTGTGGCAAGCCTTACTAGCCCCGTACTTCGGGGGTTTGCAGTGGCTGGGCAAGAACCTCGGGCTGCACTTCCTCGAGCAAAACTGGCTGGGCGGCTTCCACACCGCGCTATGGACCATCATCGCGCTGATCGCCTGGCAGTTCATCCCGTTCCACACCCTTCTTTACCAGATGGGTGCAAGGCAGATCCCTGGGGTCCTCTACGAAGCTGCGGCACTCGACGGCGTTACGCCCTGGCAGCGGTTCACTCACGTGACGCTCCCGCAGTTGCGTTACACCGTGGTCGTGTCGAGCACCCTGATCGTGGTCGGGTCGCTCACGTACTTCGACGTGATCTTCGTCCTCACGAACGGGGGCCCGGCCGACACGACGAGGGTGCTGTCCATTGACATGTACCAGGCTGCCTTCCAGGACACGACCTTCGGCTACGCGAGTGTGCTTGCCGTTGTCCTGGGTGTGATCGGGATAACAGTCGCCCTCTTGCTCGTGGGATTGACTGGTTTCTCTTCTATGCGGAGCCAGAGAGAGGGCATCGGGTGAGCGTCACGTTACGGAGGAGGGGTGCCGGGCCAGGCCCTGCGACCACCCCGGCAGCACGGGCGTATTCGAGCACAGGGCATCTTCGGCGGCTACCGCGCCCTCGCCTGGCCCAGCTCATCCCGTTCACGCTCGGGACTGCGTGGCTCGTGATCGTCGTGGCACCAATCTGGTTCATGGTGCTGTCAAGCTTTAGGACCGAGGCGGGCTACCTGACGAAGAACCCCTGGGTACCGACCAGCGGGATGACGCTCAGCGAGTACTCGCTCGTATTCCGCTCTGGCCTCGGCACCTACTTCCTCAACAGCGGCGTAGTCGCAGCAGCCTCGATTGTCCTCACCCTGGCGCTGTCACTCGCGACCTCGTTCCGGGCCGTGCGCAGGACGTCACCGCGCGTTTCGGGCTGGGCCATCCGCCTGTTAGTGTTCGGTTTGGCCGTGCCCATCCAAGCGCTCATCGTCCCGCTTTACATCATTGTTATAAAGCTCCACCTATATAACACGCTCCCTGCTCTCATCCTCACGATGAGCGCAACAGCGATCCCGTTGTCGGTCCTGGTCATGCTGAGCTTCGTCCGCGACATACCACGTGAACTGATCGATGCGATGGGTGTCGACGGCGCCGGGGAGTGGCGCATCTTCTCCAGCCTCATCGTCCCTATGTCACGGCCCGTGCTTGCGACCATGGGCATCTATGACGGGATCCAGGTCTGGAACAATTTCTTGCTCCCACTTGTCCTCACGACGAGCAACTCAGTGGCTGTCCTGCCCCTCGGGCTCTACAAGTTCCAGGGCATGTTCGGTACCAACATCCCAGCAACCTTGACAGCAGTACTACTGTCTGCAGTGCCCCTGTTTATCCTTTATATAGTGCTGCGGCGCCAGTTCGTGCAGGGTCTGAGCGGAGTTGCCGTGCGTTGACAGCCAGAGATCCCAGGTCCGCCGACCTAGCGCCGTGGAGCCGGTGCCTGACTTGACATCCTGCGTATTCCGGATCTGTACACCCAGTCTGGAGTTTTCCTACACTTCAGTGGGAGGCCGCGTAACGGGCAGCAAGTCACGGTGCTGTGCCCGAACGCTCACCTCTTTCGTCGTCGTGTCGCGGAGTCGTCCCATACAACTGCGAGCGGGCGTCGCTGCCAGGCAGTCCCTCTCGTGAGGTTGTTCGTGGGCGGCGACTGGGCCGTGCCCCCGCCGGGGCGCCGGGGTTTTGCAGAAGCTCCAAGCGGCGGAACCCCACCTGCAACCGCCGCTGCTGGCCCTCCCGCTCGGCGCGCAGGAGGTAGCAGTGGGGCTCCCCAGCGCCGTTCGGCCACCACAGCTCGGGCCCCGGGGACGGCCAGCACAGCGCCGCTGGCGGCCGCCATCCGCCTGCCCCGGTCCGACAGGCTGAGAGTGCCCGTACCCTCGACGCGGACCTCGCCCTTGCCCCCGTCCGCCGAGAGAGTGACGACGGGTCGGGGCCGGAACGGGCGCGGCCCCAGCTGCATCGTCACCCCCCGCCAGATGCCCACGTTTATCATTCGCGGGCAGAAGTCCCAGCCGTAGCCCATACAGCTCTTGTGCGCCCGAACCCGGGCGGTATCGCCCAGCTGGGGCTCGCTCCCGGGTGCGGGGTGGACCACTACGGCGAGAAGATGGCGCCCGCCGGGCCGAAAAGCACTGGTGACGTCCAACTCGAACGGTACAAAGCAGCCGTCGTGCTAGCCCACGACGTCCCCGTCGACTACGACGGTGGCACGGTGGTCCACGTCGGCGAAGACCAAGGTGGCCGGCTCTCCGTCTCGCAGGGCCACTGTCTCCAGGCGCCGCCGGTACACCCAGGCCCGGTGGGGCACCCACTCGAGGAGCAGGCTGTTGCGTTCGTGGTAGGGGTCGGGCACCTGGCCCGCCCACCAAAGGTCGTCGGTGACACTTCCCGGTACTCGCCCGGGCAGCCAACCCGGGCCGTCCCAGGGCTTGTCCGGGCACGTGTACCAGCGCCACGACCCGCCCAGGCAGCCCCGGAACTGCCAGCAATCACCGCCGAGGTCGAGCTCGGCGCTCACCGCGCCTGAGGCGGTCGGACACCGTGGGTTATGGCGATCACGATAGGCGCCCCGTGCGGGAGCACTCGGCGGCCGGTTGGGCGGGACGCTCGGGGGCGCTTGCGGGGGGCCTGGCGGGGCGCTCGGGGGCGCTGGGGCGACCTGGCGAGGGCATAGTGGCTGCATCCGCGGCCGAGCCGGAGCAGCGGTAGGCTCTGGGCTGATGAACATCGACCCCGAGAAGCTCCTGGTCCTGTTCGTCATCGCCGTATTGGTGCTCGGCCCTTCCCGCCTCCCTCAGGCCGCCCGCAGCCTGGGACGCGGCCTCGCCGAGCTGCGCCGGTACACCTCCTCGTTCCAATCAGAGATGCGTGATGTCCTGGCCGAGCCGAGGGCGATGGTCCAGTCGGCCATCCGCGAAGCCGATATCCGCGCCGAGTTGCACGACTGGGACCGTCCCGGGCCTGCGGTGGCAAGCTTCGGCGGGCCCGCCGACGCCCTGGGCGAAAGCCAGCCGGTGGCGGGCAGCCTGGAAGCAGGGCCCGGCGCCTCGGATGGCCTAGGGGGGCCGCCGGCGCTGGAAGAGGCCTCGTGGGAAGAGGCGCCGGGCGTGCCCTTGGGCGCCCCGGACGACCCCAAGCTCAACTGAGCTCGCCCGCGCCGGCCCGGCGGGCGGGGGGGCCCGGGGTGGGGCCGCCCGTTGTAGTCCGCCCGGCGTGGGCCGCACGTCGGGGGCCGCACGTCGGGGGCCGCCCGAGGATGTGCACGAGATCTACAGATGCGGATCGGCAAAGGCCGCATTTGTAGGTTTCATGGCCGGAAACGTGCACGAGATGTGCAAATGCGGCTTCTGTGAGATCGCGTCCGCCGGTTTCAGGTGCCGCCCTCCCCATTTCGGGCACCGCCGGGGACACTTCAGGTAGCGCCGGTGACATTCCAGGTACCACCGTGTGACCTTGTGCCGCTCTGGGGCACCAGAGCCCGGGCCCGGCCACCCACCGGGAGCTGGTGAGGTACAAAGGTCCCGTGGCGCTCACCGAGCCGGGAAGGGTGCGAGGGCGAGAGCGAGGGGTGCGAGGGGCGTTCGTCGCTGGTTTGCCTTTCGAAATGGACCCGTTCCAGCTGGAAGCCATGGACGCCCTCGACGGCGGGCACAGCGTCGTGGTCGCCGCCCCCACCGGCTCCGGCAAGACAGTAGTGGCCGAGTACGCCGTCGCCCGCGCCTTGGCCGCCGGTGGCAAGGCGTTTTACACCACTCCGCTCAAGGCGTTGTCCAACCAGAAGTTCGCCGACTTCAGCGGGCGCCTCGGCGCCGCCAACGTCGGGCTCCTCACCGGCGACAACTCCATAAACGGGGAGGCGCCCGTGGTCGTGATGACCACCGAAGTGCTGCGCAACATGATCTACGCCGGCTCCACCACCCTGACCGGCCTCCGCTACGTCGTCCTGGACGAGGTCCACTACCTGCAAGACCCCTACCGGGGACCTGTGTGGGAGGAGGTGATCATCCACCTCCCGCCCGAAGTCGACCTGGTCTGCCTGTCGGCCACCGTCTCCAACGCCGAAGAGCTGGCTGACTGGGTGGGGACTGTACGCGGCTCCACCCGGGCCGTCATCGAGGAACGCCGGCCCGTCCCGCTCCACAACCTTTTCCTCGTCGGGGACCGGCGTAGCGAGCACCTGCTGCTGGTCCCGACCCTGGTGGACGGGCGCCCCAACCCTCGGGGCATCGCCCTCACCGCCAGGGCCGACCGGGGCGAGGCGGGTTGGCGGGCACGGAGGCGCAGCGGGTTGTTCGCCCCCAGGCGCGCGGAGACGGTGGAGCTCCTGGATGAACAGGGTTTGCTGCCGGCCATCTATTTCATCTTCAGCCGGGCCGGCTGCGACGAGGCCGTACGACAGTGCCTGCGAGAGTCCCGCCGGCTGACCGGCCCCGCCGAACGTCGGCAGATCCGCGAAGCAGCCGTCGAGGCGGCCGGTGGGCTGTCCGACGCCGACCTGGCCGCCCTCGGCTGGTCGAACTGGCTTGCCGGGCTGGAGGCGGGGTTCGCCTCCCACCATGCCGGGCTCGTGCCGCCGTTCAAGGAGGCGGTGGAGCGCCTGTTCCTCACCGGGCTGGTGAGGGTCGTGTTCGCCACCGAGACCCTAGCCTTGGGCATCAACATGCCGGCCCGTTGCGTCCTCATCGAAAGGCTGGCCAAGTTCGGAGGGGAGCGGGTCGAGCCGCTCACCCCGGGCGAGTACACCCAGCTCACAGGGAGGGCAGGGCGCCGGGGCACCGACGAGGTGGGCTATGCCGTCGTCTCGTGGGCACCGAACGTCACCTTCGACCAGGTCGCCTCCCTGGCCGGCGCCCGCAGTTATACCCTCACCTCTAGTTTCCGGCCGACCTACAACATGGCGACCAACCTCGTCCGCCGCTGCACCCCCGAACAGGCCCACCATCTCCTCAACCTCTCCTTCGCCCAGTACCGGGCGGACGCGGACACAGTCCGCCTGGAGAGCCATTTGGAGCGGGCCCGCGAGCAGTTGCAGCAAGCCATGGACGAGGCGAAGTGCTCACGTGGGGACGTCTTCGAGTACTGGCGCCTCGGCCGTGCCGACGATGGCGGGCCCCGGCGGGCGGAACCGGGGGGGACCGTATCCGGCCAGGTGCGGGCGGCAATGGCCCGCTTGCAACCGGGCGATGTCCTGCTGGTCCCGGCGCGCCGTCCGGGCGGCGCCAAGGCGAGCGACAGGGTGGCCGTGCTCTCGACGAGGCAGAGAAACAGGCACGAGATCAGCCTGAGGGTCATAACCAGCAATCACCGGCTGGTCTCGCTGGCCGCCAAGGACTTCCACCGGCCTCCGCAGGTAGTCGGCCGCCTGGACCTGCCGGTGCCGTTCGCCCCGAACAACCGTGCTTTCCAGAGGCAGGTGGCGCTCCTGCTCGCGACGGCGACGGGTGCTCGGCACGGAGCCGAGGCGGCCCGACCCGGGACGGGGCCAGAGGGCCGCCGGCGGCGAGGTGGCGCCGGCGGGGAGCAAGCCAGCCGCCGGGTGCAAGGCGCCGGCGGGGAGCAAGCCGGCGAAGGCCCCGGCGCTCGGCACCCCGTCGCGTCGTGCCCGGAACGGGGCGCCCACCTTCGGGCGGCGGCTGGGGCCGACCACCTGGGCCGCCAGGTGGAGCGGCTCCAGAGACAGGTCCGGGGCCGGACCGAGTCCCTGGCGCTCCAGTTTGACCGCGTGCTCGGGTTGTTGGAAGCCTGGGGTTACGTGAGGGGCTGGGCGCTTACCGAGCCAGGCAGGCGCCTGGCCCGCATTTACCACGAACAGGACCTGCTCGTCGCCGAGTGCGCCGAGCGGGGCTTACTGGACGGGCTGCAGCCGGCAGAGATGGCGGCCGTCGTGTCGTTTTTCACCTACGAGCCTCGCGGCCCGATGGCCGGCCCGAGCCCCGCCGTGAAGCTGCCCACCCGGCGGGTGGAGGAACGCTGGCGGGAGGTACAGGCGGTGGCGCGTGCCTTGACCGGTGACGAAGAGCGGGCGGGGCTGCCGGTGACGCGGCCGCCCGAGGCCGGCTTCGCCTGCCTCGCGCACGGCTGGGCCTCGGGGAGTGAACTGGCCACCCTTGTTTCTCCTCCCGGCGCCCCGAAAGGTTCCCCACATGACGCCGGCCGCGGGGCAATATCGGCGGGCGACTTCGTGCGCAACATCAAGCAACTGACGGACCTGCTGCGCCAATTGGGCGAGGTGCTGGCGGGCCCGGCGGCGGCCGGGTCGGCGCGGCGGGCGGCCGGCGCCATGTTCCGGGGAGTGGTAGCGGCGTCCTCGGTCGTCGAGGTGGGGAAGTGAGCGCCGTGCACGCCTGGGCCCTTTACGAGTCGCCCGGTGAGTACCGCCTGGGCGAAGTGGAGCTGGAGGGGCCGGGCCCGGGGGAGGTGCAGGTCCGGGTGGTGACGAGCGCCTTGAACCACATGGACCTCTGGCTGCGCAAGGCCATGCCCAGGCCGAACGTGCTGCCGATGGTGCCGGGGTGCGACGCCGCCGGCGTGGTGGAAGCGGTGGGGGAGGGCGTGGGCAGTTGGGCGCCAGGGGACGAAGTGGTCGTCAACCCGTCGCTCGCGTGCGGCCGCTGCCCCCGGTGCCTGGCCGACCAGTCGGTGTTCTGCGACCACTGGGGCATCATGGGTGAGCACCGATGGGGCTCCCACGCCGGCTCTGTCGTCGTGGGGGAGGCCAACCTCGTGCGCCGGCCCGCCGGCCGCAGCTGGGAAGAGTCGGCGGCATACGGCCTGTGCGGGCTGACCGCGTACCGGATGCTCACCCGGGCCCGGCTGGGTACCGGGGAGACCCTCCTGGTAGTGGGGGCAGGCGGAGGCGTCGCCACGGCCGCCATCGCCCTCGGCGTCCGGATGGGCGCCAACGTGCTCGCCACCTCCCGGTACCCCGAAAAACGGGCCCACGCACTCGAGCTGGGGGCCTCCCAGGCCTTCGCCTCGGGCGAGAGGCTGCCGGTCAAAGCAGATGTGGTCGTCGACAGCGCCGGGGCCCCCACATGGGCGTCCTCCGTAGGCGCCCTCGGCCCGGGGGGCCGCCTCGCCACATGTGGAGGTACCGGGGGCGCCAAGGTCGACCTGAGCCTCCCCAAGCTCTTTTTCGGCCAGTTGGAGCTCATCGGCTCCACCATGGGCACGTTCCGGGAGTTCGACGAGCTGACTGACCTGGTCGCTAGTGGCCTACCAGTAGTCGTCGACAGCTCCTTCCCCCTGGAGGAATACCCGGCTGCCCTGGCCCGGCTGGAGGCAGGCCAGCAGTTCGGCAAGGTCGTCCTGCGGCACCCTTGAAGTCACGTTAGGGCCAGGTCCCTGGGGCCGCGGAACGCCAATGTGACGGCCGCACCTCAGGTCCACCACAATGTTCACCATGGACAACGAGATCTGGGGACGGGTGGACAGCTACCTCGGGACCGCCTTGGCGGCGGAGGACGACCT
>JBOGGK010000350.1:0-6457 GCA_050744045.1 Acidimicrobiales bacterium
ATGTTTTTTATCTCGCAGCGCGTACCGAGCTCGCTAGAACCCTCCCTGCGCACGCTGACGTTGCAGTCGACACGGAGCGAACCTTCCTCCATTTTGCCGTCGGAAGCACCCGTCGCGATCAGCACGGAGCGAAGCTCGTCGACATAATCGCGTGCCTCCTCCGCGCTGCGCAGTTCAGGGGCAGAAACTATTTCCACAAGAGGCACCCCAGCCCGGTTGTAGTCGACGAGGGAGTGCCCGGCTCCATGGATACGGCCGTGCCCCCCCACGTGAGTGGTCTTGCCCGTGTCTTCTTCCATGTGCGCCCGGACGATGCCCACCTTTTTCCCTGAGGGGAGCTCCAGCCAACCGCCGACGTTTATGGGCACGTCGTACTGGCTGATCTGGTAGTCCTTGGGCATGTCGGGATAGAAATAGTTTTTCCGGTGGAATATCGAGGGCTGCACCCCGCAGTGCAACGCGGTGCCGATCGCAATGGCGTACTCGACGGCCTGCCGGTTGAGCACCGGCAAAGAACCGGGGAGGCCGAGGCAGACAGGGCAGACGTTGGTGTTGGGCTCGTCGCCAAAAGCATTGCGGCACCCGCAGAACAGTTTCGTGCGCGTGCGGAGCTCGCAGTGGACCTCGAGTCCCACCACCGTTTCCCAGCCATCCGGCGGGGCCGGGGGGCTCATCCTGTACCCGCCGGGGGTGCGGCCGCTTCCAGCGCTTCGGCCACCTGGAACATGACCGGCTCTCCGAGCGCGGGGGCGAGCACCTGGGCCCCGATCGGCAGGCCGTCGTCGCCGGCGCCGAAAGGGACGCTGATGGCCGGGTGCCCGGTCAGGTTGGAGGGGATGGTGCAGACGTCGTTCAGGTACATGGCCATCGGGTCGGCGGTCTTCGCCCCCAGCGCGAAGGCGGTGCTGGGCGCGGTCGGCGACAGCAGGACGTCGAAGGAGCGGTACGCCTCCTCCATCTCGCCAATGATGAGCGTACGTACTTTTTGCGCTTTGCCGTAATAGGCGTCGTAGTACCCGGCGGAAAGGGCATACGTCCCCAGCATTATGCGGCGCTTCACTTCGGGCCCGAAGCCCGCCGAGCGGGTGGCCAGGTACATTTCCGTGATGTCGGCACCCGGCACCCTCAGGCCGTAGCGGACGCCGTCGTAGCGGGCGAGGTTGGAAGAGGCCTCGGCCGGGGCGATCATGTAGTAGGCGGACAGCCCGTAGCGCACCGAAGGGACGCTGGTCTCCTCGACTTTGGCGCCGGCGCCAGCCAGGGCGTCGGCCGCGTCGCGCAGGCGGGCAGCCACGTCGCCGGCGATCCCTTCGGCTCCCGCCAGCTCCGAGATCACCCCCACCCGCACGCCCTCGGCCCCCCGGCCGAGGTGGCTCCGGGCGCTGGGGTGAGGACCGGGCAGGCTTGTCGAGTCCATCTCGTCGTGGCCGGCGATCGTGTCCAGGACCAGGGCGGCGTCGGCCACGGTGGTCGCCAGCGGCCCGACCTGGTCGAGGGAACTGGCGAAGGCGACGAGGCCGTAGCGCGAGACCAGGCCGTAGGTGGGTTTGACCCCGACGACGCCGCACAGCGCCGCCGGCTGGCGGATCGAACCTCCGGTGTCGCTCCCCAGGGCAACCGAACAAAAACCTGCCGCCACGGCGGCGGCGCTCCCCCCCGACGAGCCGCCGGGGACCCGGCCCAGGTCGTGAGGGTTGCGGGTGGGCCCGAACGCGGAGTGCTCGGTGGAAGAGCCCATGGCGAACTCGTCCATGTTGGCCTTGCCCACCACCACCGAGCCGGCCGCCCGGAGCCGGCTCACGACGGTGGCGTCGTAGGGAGGCACCCAGCCCTCGAGCGCGCGTGAAGAGCAGGTCGTCGGTACCCCCCGAGTACACAGGAGGTCCTTCAGGGCGACCGGCACCCCCGCCAACGGCCCGGGATCGGCTCCCTCGGCTACCAGCTGGTCGACCTCGGCCGCCCGGGCACGGGCTTGGTCCTCCATCACCAGGTTGAAGGCGTGGACGTCTGCTTCGGCCCGGGCGATGCGGGCCAGGTGCTCGTCGATGACGGTTGTCGCCGCCAGCTGGCCGGCCCGGACCGCCGCAGCGATCTCGGCGGCCGAGCGGGTGGGGGCGACGGAGCGGTCGGGGCCGGGCCGGCCGTTCACGGGGCCTCCGCCAGTATCCGGGGGATCCGGAAGCGGTCGGCCTCCACCTCGGGGGCCTGGGAGAGCACCTCGTCCCGGTCCAGGGAGGGGCGGGGCACGTCCTCGCGGAGCACGTTGGCTAGGGGGAACGGGTGGGCGGTGGGCGGTGCCCCCCCGATGTCGAGCGCCTCGATGTCGGCCGCATGCCGGAGGACCGCCGCCAGCTGCGTGGTGTAGCGCTCCAGTTCCTCTCTAGTCAGCGAGAGCCGGGCCAAACGGGCGACATGGGCAACGGTTTGCTCGGAGATGGGCTCGGCCACACGGACATGGTACTAACCGACGTGAGCGTGAGGGCGGGGCGCGGGGCAAGCGGCGGCGGCGGCGGAGGCGCTATCTTCTGAAGGCGGCGGCCCGGGCCAGCGGGCGGGGCGCCGGACCACGACACGACCATGGCCAAGTTCCCCTTCCTCAGTGAGCAGTGGGTGGCAGAGGCACGGCGCATCTACGCCGAGGCCGAAGCGAGCGGCGCCCTGGCCGCCCAGGTCGCCCCCGTCGCCGTCCGGGTCAACCTGGTCGTGACCGAGGCACCGTTTTCACCGGGCCCGCTCGACGCCCATGTCGACACCTCCGGGGGCAAAGTGGCCATCGACACCGGCCACGTTGCCGACCCGGACGTCACCGTGTCCATGGACTACGTGACGGCACGGTCCCTCTTCGTCTCCGGGGACGTGCAGTCGGTCATGCAGGCGTTCCTTTCCGGGCGCATAAAAGTGGACGGGGACCTGAGCAAGCTCATCGACCCGCGGAGCCGGATCTGGCCGGCCAGCGGGCCCGGCGCGGGGGGCCCAGGCTCGAGGAGCGGCGCTCCCACTCAGCCTCCGCTAGGCGCCAGTTCTGTGCAGGCGCTGCTGGTGACCACCCGGCTGCAGGAGATCACGGAGTAGCCTCGTGCCCCCGGCGAGCCCTGGCCAGGAGGGCTTGGCCAGCGCACGGGTGGACAAGTGGCTCTGGGCGGTGCGCCTCTACAAGACCCGCACGGAGGCGACCGATGCCTGCCGGGCCGGCCATGTCGAGGTCAATGGGGTGGGGGCCAAGGCGGCGACCCTGGTGAAGCGCGGTGACCAGGTCGAGGCGCGTTCGGCAGCGGGCGAAAGGGCCGTGGAAGTGACGAGGGTGCTCGACAAGCGCGTGGGAGCGGCGATCGCAGCCGCCTGTTATGTAGACCACAGCCCCCCGCCCGCGCCCGAGGAAGCCGGCGTCGTCAATTTCGCCCGGCAACGCGGCGCTGGGCGCCCGACCAAGCGGGACAGGCGCCAGCTCGACCGAGCTCGGCGACGTTGACGCCGTCCAGGCCCATTGTGGCGTCCCGCGGCCGCCTCAGGGTATGCGTGCATCGTGGTGCTCGGCCGCCGATCGCCGCTCTTCCTCGGTGAGCTGGGAGGCCCTGGCCGGGGTGACGAGGCTCCAGTGCGGGCCGATCGGGCAGCGCTGGAAGCGCCACCACCCCAAGCGGAGGGCCTTGAAAGAGACCCCGGGGACCCACCAGGTGGTGAAGAGATGCCCGCGGCGGCACCGCACGGCGGTGTCGAGCGAGAGGAGGCGACCCCGGCGGCGGGCGACGGTGGCTGCCTCGATGCCGGTGAGGACGGCAGCGGCAAGGAGCGCCTTGTGACGGGCGGGCGCACGAGACTGCGGCATCAAGGACCTCCGTTTCAGTTCGTCTCAGGGAGGCGACCCGTCTCCATGAGCTTCTCGAAAGCTGCTTCGTCGAGTACGGGTATGCGTAGCTGGTTGGCCTTGGACAATTTTGCCGCGCCGGGGTCGGCGCCAGCCACCAATGCCGTCGTTTTCTGCGAGACGGTCCCAGGCGCCTTGCCTCCTCGGGCTTTGATCGCGCCCTCGGCTGTCTCGCGCGACCATCGCTCCAACGTCCCGGTCACGACCACGGACATCCCGGCCAGGGTTTGTGCGAGAGCGGGTGCGCTCGGGCCCTCGAAATTGAGCCCCACTGCCCGCAGCCGCTCGACCACCGCACGGTTGCGGGGCAGCGAAAAGAACTGTTTGACGCTCGCGGCGATGATCGGCCCGATACCTTCTACCGCCGCCACCTCTCCCTCCGGCGCCGCCATGAGCTTGTCCAGGTGGCCGAAGGCCCGGGCCAAGAGGTGGCTCCCGTTGGGGCCGAGGTGGCGGACCGATAGCCCGAAGAGCAAGTTGGCCAAGGGCCGCGAGCGTGACGCGTCGATGGCGGCGGCGAGATTGGCAACCGAGACGGTGCCGAAACCCTCGAAAGCCCGCACCTTCTCGAAGTCGAGAGAATAGATGTCGGCCACGTCAGCCAGCAGGCCCTCCCGGCACAACAGTGCCACCGTCCGCTCTCCCAGACCCTCTATGTCCATCGCTCCTCGGGAGGCGAAATGCGAGATCCGCTGGATCTGCTGGCCGGGGCACTCCGTGTTTATGCAATAGGTGTCGGCCTCACCCTCGAGCCGCTGCAGCGGGGAGCCACATATGGGGCAGCTGGTCGGGAAAGCCCAGGGACCGGACTGCTGTGGCCGTAGCGGCAGCACTGGCCCGCGGACTTCGGGGATGACATCGCCCGCGCGCCTCACCACGACGGTGTCGCCGGGCCGGACGTCCTTGGCCCGCACCTGGTCCTCATTGTGAAGTGTGGCCAGGCTTACTCGGGCCCCACCCACCACCACGGGCTCCAGGACTGCGAACGGCGTCGCCCTCCCCGTGCGCCCTATGGAGACCATGATGTCCTCGAGCAGCGTGGTTTTTTCTTCCGGCGGGAACTTGTAGGCGATCGCCCACCGGGGTGCCTTGGAGGTAGCACCGAGCTCTCGACGCTGCGCCAGGTCGTCGACCTTCACCACCACCCCGTCGATCTCGTAGTCGATTTCGTGGCGCTGTTCGAGCCAGTTGGAGCAGTACTGGTCGACCTCGGAGAGAGTGCCGACCGTCCGTATATGGGGGCTGACGGGAAACCTGCGCTCCCGCAGCCAGTCGAGCCCCTCGTGGTGGTACCTGAAGGCGGGGCCGCCGACCATCTCACCCAATTGGTACGCGGTGAAGGACAGCTCCCTGGAGGCGGTCACCGCCGGGTCTTTCTGGCGCAGCGAGCCGGCAGCGGCGTTGCGCGGGTTGATGAAGCTCCGCCCGTTGGCTTCGCCCTGGCGGCGGTTGAGGTCCTCGAACGCCCGGACCGTCATGTAGATCTCGCCTCGCACCTCGAGCACTTCGGGGGCGCCGGCGCCGAGCCGCTTGGGTATGACGGAGACAGTGTTGACGTTGGCCGTCACGTCCTCACCTACCTCGCCGTTACCACGGGTGGCGGCGCGGGCCAAGCGGCCCTCCTCGTAGAGCAACGACATCGCCAGGCCGTCCACTTTCAGCTCGCAGTTGAACGCCACCTCGCCCGCTATGTAACGCTCCATCCGTTTCCCCCACGCCAGGAGCTCGTCGTAACTGGTCGTCTTGTCCAATGACATCATCGGGGTATGGTGGCGGACCTCGCTGAACAAGCCGAGCGGGGCACCGTCCACCCGTTGGGTCGGCGAGTCCGCGGTGACGAGCTCTGGGTGCTCGGCCTCGATCCGGGCCAGCTCCCGCACGAGCTCGTCGTACTCGCCGTCGCTGATCTCGGGGTCGTCCAGGTCGAAGTAGCGATGGTTGTGGTACGCGATGAGCTCGCGGAGCTCCTCCGCCCTCTTGGCCGGGTCTTGTTCAGCCATCGTCGACCAGGCTACCGAGGGGCGGGGACGGCAAAGAGCGGCAGGCAATAGCCCCCGGCTAGAGCGCGGTCCCACCGCCCAAGACGACGTCGTCCGTGCCGGCACCCGCCCCGTAGAGCACCACCGCCTGGCCTGCTGCCGCCCGCCGGGCAGGCTGGTCGAGGACCACCTCGCCCGAGCCGTCCTCGCCTGAGCCGTCCTCACCCGAGCCATCCCGTTTGGCGCCCCGCTGGCCTGCCTCCCAGCGCCCCGGCAGCGGCTGGCCGTGGGCGCTCAGCTGGACGGTGACCGCGCTCCCCGGAGGGACAGGGAGGTCTCCCCAGCGCAGATCCGCCACGCGGATGCGCTGCACCAACAGGTCCTCGAGCGGGCCCAGGGTGGCGGTGCGCGCCGCCAGGTCGACGCCCACCACGTAGCGCCGCTCGGCCCGTGCGCCGTTGCCGAGGCCGAGCCGCCGGCGCTGGCCCACCGTCACCAGTTCGAGAGACGCCACCCGGCCCACCTCCTCGCCCTGGTTGGTGACGAGCAAGCCTGGGGCCAGCGGGATGCGCTCGCCGAGGAAGGCCTCCCGCCCACCCACTTTGGAGATGAA
>JBOGGK010000351.1:0-3865 GCA_050744045.1 Acidimicrobiales bacterium
TGGCCGCCCTGCTCGACGACCACGGGGGCCTGGCGGGCCGCCTGATGGACGCGTCAGCACTTGACCGGGAGGCGGTACGAGCAAGCCTCCCCAATCCATGAGCAGCGCACGCGGCCGGCCAAGGCCCATTGCTTGCGCCTTGCTCAGAAGTAATTCTTCCCCGGAAAGTGCCGTGAGCTACGGTTGCGCCCGGGCGGTGAGACTACCCAAGGCTACAGAAGAGCCAGTTGTGTCTCGGAACGCAATTCAATTTCACGATGCTGCTCAACTCCCGAGCGCGTTATTCGCATTCCGCATTGTCCTCTGTCGACCCGTACGGGTCCTCCGCCGGTCAGCCGGTACCTGGCCACCAAGGCTCCGTGGCCAAGCTGGGCAAACGAATTGAGCGCGCCGGGGCCAGATGAAGCTCTAAGTCCCAACTGCAGCCCGGCTCAAGCGGCGGGCTCGTTGTCGGGCTTGCCCAGGTGGACCGGTACCCGCCGTTCTTCCTCGTCGAACACGGCGACGAGCTCCAGGCGGGCACCCAGGGCGTCGAGGTACTGGCGCAGGGTCGACACGCGTACGTCGTCGGCGTGCTCGAGCTTGGAAATGGCCCCTTGGGTCACCTCCAGGCGGCCGGCCACCTCGGCCTGGCTCACCGCTTCGGCGTGGCGCAGCTCGTACAGCCGCATCTCTTCCAACGTCTCGGCGCGCTTGGCTGCCAGCCGCTCCCGGGCACCTGGACGGGCTTCTACTTGCTTGCGGAGTTCCGAGAACTTGGTCCGGGCCATCAGGTCAAACCCTCGTCACGCAGCTCCGCCAGGTAGGCGTCGTACAGGTCGTCGGCCACAGGTACCGCCCACTTGTACCACGAGTCCCACTCCCCGCTTTTGTCCCCTCCGAGAAGGAGGATCACCTGCCTCCGCGGGTCGAACATGAACAGGACGCGCAGCGCGCCACCCTTGGCCGCCCGCAGCTCTTTCATGTTGTGGTGCCGGGAGCTGTGGACCAGGTCGACCACGGGCCGGCCGAGGTCGGGGCCTCTCTTGGCCAGTAGATCCACCCGGTCGGTCACCGAGTCCTGCTGGTCCGCAGACAAGCCGTCCCACCATTCCAGGAACTGGTCGGTGACCTCTACCTCCCACGTCACCAGAGTATGACTCTTTCCTCATCATGAGTCAAGGCTCATACCCCCCGAGGGCGCCCGCAACGCCTCAGCCTTCGTCTGTGGGCGGCCGGAGCTCCAGGGCAGCGATCGCCTTGCGCTTGCCGACGTCGGTACGGCCGTCGTAGTGGAGCCGGAGGGTCGACTCGCTGTTGCCCAAGATGTCAGCGACGGTGCGGTAGGACTGGCCGGCGTCGAGCATCGTCGTGGCCGCGTACTGGCGGAAATGCCCGAGAGTGACCGGAGACCCGCCACGGGCAGCGAGCCAGCGGTTCTGTAGGCGTTCGGGGCGCATTGGGACCGAGGGCCCGGCTCCTGGGAAGACGTAGGAGTCCCTGGCCGGCTCGGCGTGGAGCAGCTCGCACAGCCGCGCCCATTGTGCTTGGAGAGCGTCAACGGCGGCGCCCGTCAGGGGGACGTCCCGCCAGTCGGCGCGCTTGGTCGGCTTGCGCTGCACGCCAAAGCCCGGGCCGCCGTCGGTGAGCGCCCACGCAACGTGAACTTCGCTGCTAGCGATGTCGATGTCCCCCCACCAGAGCCCGAGCAGCTCGCCGACCCGTATGCCAGTGCTCGCCAGCACCGTCACCGAGTCGGCCAGCTCGGGGTCGAGCTGCCTCACCCGCCCCAGGAGCTCCAACACTTCCCCTAGGTTCGGGGAAAAGGGCTTGGTACGCGTCAAGTGGGGCCGAGCGGCATCCTTGGCCGGGTTGGCGTCGAGCAGCCCACGCTTGCGGGCCAGCTCCAGCGTTCGGGTGAGCACCGTGGCGCAGCGCCGGACCCATGGCGCGCCGGCACCGGCGGCCCGCATGGCTGCGTAGAGCCCTTCGATG
Organism: Acidimicrobiales bacterium; assembly: GCA_050744045.1. Classification (GTDB taxonomy): domain Bacteria; phylum Actinomycetota; class Acidimicrobiia; order Acidimicrobiales; family Palsa-688; genus JBOGGK01. The sequence goes on from JBOGGK010000351.1 coordinate 1,975, forward strand.
TCCTGCCAGGTGAGCCGGGCGCGCTACGAGCACGAAGGCGCTTGGGTGAGCGCGCCAGCCACGTTCGCCACGAAGGCTGACGCCAACGTGTGGCTCTCGGGTGTGCAAACGGACCTCGTCCGAGGCACCTGGGTGGACCCCCAAGCCGGCAAGGAGACCCTTCGTACGTACGCCGAGCGATGGCTCCGGAGTCGCAGTGACCTCCGGCCGACCACCCGCGCCAAGTACCAGTACCTCCTCGGGCACCACGTCTACCCGAAGCTCGGAGGGTACGAGCTTGCACGCCTCGCACCTGCCGACGTGCGGGCGTGGTACCACGCCCTCGCCCGGCGCCACCAGGCGACCGCTGACGACGCCTACAGGGCCCTCCGAGCGGTCGTCAACACGGCGGTCGCCGACGGGCAGCTGGCCAAGAGCCCCTGCACCGTGAAAGGGGCGGGCACGGTGCGTGCCCCCGAGCGCCCGGTCGCTTCTGTCGCTGAGGTGGCTGCCGCTGTCCAGGCGGTCCCCGACCGTTACCGCGCCGCCGTCCTCCTGGCGGCGTGGTGCCAGCTACGCCGGGGCGAGGTGCTCGCACTTCAGCGGCGCCATGTCGACCTCTTAAACGGGACGGTCTTGGTTGAGCAGGCCTGGGTGGTCCCACCAGGTGACAAGCCGGTGATAGGCCCGCCGAAGACCGAGTCAGGACGGCGGACGCTAAATGTCCCTGAGCATGTCTTGCCCGCGCTGGAAGAGCACCTCGAGCGCTTCGTCGGGCCCGACCCCGGCGCCTGGCTCTTCGGGACCTCAACCGGCACCGCCGTCTCGCCGCGCAACTTCCAGCGCGTCTGGGACAAGGTGCGCGTCGAGATCGGTCGGCCCGACCTCCACCTCCACGACTTGAGGCACTCTGGGCTGACCTGGTCGGCTGCGACTGGTGCCAGCCTCGCCGAGCTGATGCACCGTGGCGGCCACGCCAGCCCGCGTGCGGCGTTGCGCTACCAGCACGCCACCGAAGACCGAGACAGAGCGCTTGCCGCTGCGCTAGCCCAGTTGGCTACCGCAGAGGTAATGCCCCTGAGGCGCCGAGCCTCTCACTGACTGTGGCAACACGTCGAGTCATCTACAGGCCAGACCGCGCCGTCTCGGACGACGCTCAGCTTGTCGTCCGGTTCGGTCGGGACGTCGACGAGGCACAGGCTCTGCGGCTTGCGCTTGTCGCTTCGCCGCTCTACAAGGCGGTCCCGGGGTTCGAGCGCGCCGGTGCCTTGTGCGTCTCCGCCTTCTTCGTGGCCGATGAGGCGGACGCCGTGGCACTCCTGGAGGACACGACATGGGACCACTACGGTCTCGCGACCGTAGGCACCCTGAAAGAGGCCGGTTACGATGTTGTCGGTACGGACATCGAAGACGACGGCGAGCTGATCCCCCACTCCGAGCGCCACGTCGATGTTGTGGTCAGCGCCTACCCCGACGGCGTGGCGCCATACGACCAACTCAGCAGGCCCGATCGCCGGGTCATCCGTGAGCAGTTGCTGGCGCACTACGCCAAAGCCCTTCGCTGTTTCGACCCCCGCCGTCGTGGCCCTGACCAGGGCAGCTCGGTACAATGAGCCTTGTGGCTCTCCCAGTGCTGGCCGCTGACCTGACCTTCGCCCGTGCCCGCCACGGACGCGTGTACTCGGCAGTGAGCGACTGGGACGAAGAGCGTGATCCCGTGGTAGGTGAGACCGTGCTCGTCGCTGACGGCGAGGGTCGCCCATTCGAGGCGAAGATCCAGCGGGTCGACGCTGACGGGACGATCGTCCTCGTCATACCGGCATTCGCAGCCTGAGCCGCGCCGCACCTGCTAGTCAACTGAAGGGGCCTCCCTCACGTCTTGCGGCATGCGACTTTCAGCGCTCCCTGGGCC
>JBOGGK010000352.1:0-12666 GCA_050744045.1 Acidimicrobiales bacterium
CGGCCCGGCGGGAGCACTTCAGGAAAAGGACGGCGAGCCCTTCCAGGACAGGGAAAAAACCTTCGCCTTCCCATGCAAGTTGTAGTGCACGGCCAGTTTCGAGAAGAGCTTCCCGTGGTGCTTGGTCCGCAACGGGGCGGACAGTTCGACGGGGCTGCCCGGGAAGAACGACATCTTGGAGGCGGCACAGTTGGGTTGGCACAGGTTGAGGGCGAACCTGGTCCGGCCCTTGGCTGCCCGGGACCCCCAGGTGGACCACCGCGTGCGAGTCAGCTGGGCGTTGGCGTCGGCACACGAGATGACGAAGTCGACAGGCCTCACGGTGGTTTTGCCGGTGCAGGTCAGCAGTTTCACCGGCGCCGGACGGGCAGGCGCGCCGGCCGCCATGGGAGGCGGCGATGCGGCGAGGGTGCCCAGCACGAGAACGGGCGCCAAGAGGGCAGCGAAGCGGCTCTTCATGGGCCGGTTACTTCGGGGTTGCCGGAGTTCGGGGCAGGGGTCATCACAGAACTTTAGCCGCCGCCGGGTGGTAGGGGAGTGCACGAGGGCCACAGCTAGCTGGCGCCGGCAACCGGGCGGCACCGCGCTGTCAACGCTGCCGGTGCAACCGCCAAAACAGGGAAAGCTTGATCATCGTGTGAGGGTTCTGTGAAACGGGCAACCTTGGGTGTTGTCCCCTCATAGGGTGCTGGGTAGGTCGTAACGGTGCCGGGTGCTAGCTCTGGCCCAATCCCAAGAAGCAGTCCCAAGCAACCGAGGAGGTCGTTGATGAGGTGCAGGTCAGTACGTGGTGGCGCGAGCATGGCCGCGCTCGCGCTCGTGGTCGCCGGGCCGCTGGCCGTAGGTGGGGAGGGGGTAGCGGCAGCCCAGAACGTCGTGACGACACAGAACTACGTGATCGGGAACGGGTCGGTATCGAACCCAACGGCGGTGGCGCAACCCGATACCGCCGGTGCAAGCGCCAATTACACCGTCGGGCTCACCACTCCCGAGGCTCTGGCGGCGGGCAAGGACACGATAACCCTTTCGGACCCAACCGGTTCCACTACTTTCCCGGGGGCCTCCTCCGGCTATTTCATCGTCGACAGCACCAGTTCTTCGGGTAGCCAACCGGCGGCGAGCGTCGCCCTCGGGCCCGGCGGCCATAGCGTCACGCTGGGCCTGTCGGCCAACGTAGCCGCCAAGAGCTCGCTTTCGGTCTACGTGATCGGCGCCACCAACCCGGGCCGTCCCGGGAACTACAGCCTGGCCGTGTCGACTTCGCAGAACACCGTCCCTGCCACCACCGCCGGGTACCAGATCGTGGCCGCGGCGGCGGCGCCGGCTTTCGACCCGACGGCGTCGCCGCCCATCGCCGGAGGTTATTCGACGTACACGGTGGGCGTTTTCAAGGCGGCCGCGGCGCTGGCCCCCGGTGACACCATCGCCATCACCTCGTCGGCTACCTCGGGCGGGGCGGACAACGTCGGCTTCCCCGGGGACGTGTCGGCCTACAAGATTAATGACCTGACCACGGGCACCTCTAGCGTCCCTCAAAGCCTCAGCCTGTCGAGCGCCGGCACCGGTGCCACCGGGGAATCGGCTGCCCTGCGGGTGGCCACCGCCATCTCGGCGGGCGACGAGCTGTCGGTCACCGTAGATGGCGTCCACAACCCCTCGAGCACGCAACTCGACACGGTCACGGCCGCGGCTCCCGCCAGTGCCACCGTCGCCAGCGCCACGCTCCAGATAGGCACTTCCGTCGCTAACCCCACTGTCTCAGTTTCGCAGAAGGGGGCCGGGGCCACCGGGGTCGAGTACATAGTGGGCTTCCAGCCGACATCGACCGTCCCTGCCCACGGCACGGTCACGTTGGTGGCGCCTCCCGGCACGTCTTTCGCCGGCTCCAGCGTCACGGTCGTGGACGCCACCCATGCGTCCGGCTCGGCCAATGTGCCCACCGGGTCGGTGAGGGCGTCGGCGGCCGGCCCGTCGCCGACTGAGAACCAGCTCAGCTTCTCCCTGCCGTCGGCCGTCGACGCGGGGGACGAGGTCTTCGTAGAGGTCGGCGGGGTGACCAACCCGCCCGCCGGGACGTATGGGGGTTCGACGGGCAACTTTACGGTCGCCACCAGCACCGACGTCATTCCCGCCAGCGTCGGCTCTTACGCCGTGAGCGCGGCCCCGGCCCCCGTGCTGGCGAGCATCGAGCTCAGCTCCACGGTGCCGGCTTCGGCGGCCAATTACACGGTGGGCGACCTGCGGGCCGACCAGAACCTACCCGCGGGTGGCGCCACCATCCAGCTGCGGGCTCCCGCCGGGACCATTTTCCCGGCCTCGTCGGTGGACTACTCGGTGGTAGATCTCACCAACCGGTCCGGTTCTGCCCACCCGAGCGCGGTTTCTGGTGGAGGTAGCGACGCCGTCGTGCTCACCGTGGGCGCCAGCGTGGCCGACGGCAACTTCATCGACGTGGCCGTCGACGACGTCGTGAACCCGCCGCCGGGTACGTACAACATGTCACTGGTAGGCGACATAGTCGCCGCGGTGCCGCCCACGTCAACGCCGCCACCGTCCACCCGGGCCACCACCACGACCCTTTCCACGTCGCGCGCTACGGTCCAGCTGGGCCAGGCCGTCACTTACACTGCCACGGTCAGCCCCGCCCCCAATTCCGGCGCCGTCTTGTTCACCGACAACGGCGCCACCATCCCTGGGTGCACGGCGAGACCGGTCTACGACGGCAAGGCGACGTGCGCGCTGACGTACTCGAAGGTCGGTGCGCACTCGGTCGAGGCGTTCTACTCCGGGGCCAACGGGTTCGGCCGTTCCCACTCGTCCTCCGTGCGCCGGGTCGTCAGCCTGCCGCCGGCCGGCTACTGGCTCGTCACCAGTTCCGGCAGGGTGTTCGGCGCCGGGGGGGCCTCGGCCATGGGGAGCATCTCGACGTCGGCTACCACCGGCCCGGCTGTGGGTATCGCCAGTACCCCTGACGGCAAGGGCTACTGGGTGGTGACCCAAAAGGGCAAGGTCGACGCCTTCGGCGACGCCAGGTGGTACCGGGACCTGCCGAGCGAGAACGTAGGGGCGAAGGACATCGTGGCCATCGCCCCGACGTCCAACGGCAAGGGCTACTGGCTCGTCGGCCGCGACGGCGGGATGTTCACCTTCGGCAACGCCCGCTTCCACGGTTCTATCCCCGGGCTGCACTTGCACGTGCACGACATCGTGGGCATGGTGGCCTCGCCGAGCGGCACCGGCTACCTCGTCGTCGGCTCCGACGGCGGTGTCTTCACCTTCGGCTCGGCCCGCTTCTACGGCTCGATCCCAGGGATCCACCGCCATGTGCACGACATACGGGCGATACTGCCGTCCGCCAAGGGCACCGGTTACGTGCTCGTCGGGGCGGACGGAGGGGCCTTCGTGTTCGGCAAGGGCGTGCGTTTCTACGGTTCGCTGCCCGGCCGGGGGATAAGGATCCACAACATCGTCGGCTTGGCCCTCACCCCTGACGACGGGGGCTACTTCATGGCGGCGAGCAACGGGCAGGTGTTCGGCTTCGGCGACGCCCACCCCTGGCCCAGGCCCGCTGGGCTCAACGGCGGCCTGTCGGTGGCCGCCATCGCCGGCACCTGACCTCTCCCCCAGCGTTCTCTCAGGCCCACGGCTACCGCCTCGGCGGGGGCCGTGGGCCCGAGCGCGCCGGCGGCTGCTCAGCGCCTGGGGTAGGCGGGACGGCGGCCCGCGCCAGCACGGCCCGGCCGCCTCGTGCCTGGGGGTAGACGTTGAGGCGGCCTGGGCCGTGAGGGGCTCGTCAGGCCAGCGAGAGGTCAGGCGTGGCGCTCGCCCCAGCCGGGCCGGCGATGCCTGCCTCGGCCGCAACGGGGGCCTCGGAGTCAGAGAGGTCCGCCACGAAGGGCGGGACCCTGAGGGGCGCATTGCCGGGCGGCTCTGGGCCTTCGCTGCCAGCCTGGGCGGCGACGGGTTCCCCCGCGGGCCCGCCGGTGGGGGCTTCAGGGACGGCGTCCCGGCCTCGCCGGCGGGGGGACAGGTCGGGGAACTGCTGGGGCGAGGCCCCGAACATGCTCCTGCGGGCCATGTCGTGGCGCGACCGCTCGTGCACCCTGGGGCTTTCGCTGGGCGGCGGACCTGCCCATGAGGGGTCGGCCAGCGCCGGGCTGGCCGATCTGAAGTCCTCGAGGAACTGGATGAGGTACAGGCAGAACTCCAGGTCGCCCTCGATGTTGATGGTGACCCGAGCTCGTTTGCTCTCTTGTTTGATGGTTACCCTCGGTGGCGTGCTGGACGCTACAGCGCGAGCTGTCTTTTGTAGCGAGGTGATCACGACGTGCCTCGAACGCCGTCCAGAGCCCACAGTCCACTTGCCGGATCGTGAATCCCAGGTCCTCCTTTGTGCCACTACGCCCTATGTGCGCAGCTGTTGTGGCATCGGAACCCGGGGCCGGGAGCTTGAGCCGGCCCGGTGCGCGGAAGACAAACGCGCCTTTCGCTCACTGGCCGAACGATGTGCCCGGGGTGCCGGCCCGGCCGAGGGACCGGGTGCCGCCGGGCCGGGACAGGGGTGGCCCGCCAGTTCACCAGAGGTCGCCCCCGGTCAGCACGTAGAGGAACGGCACCAAAGGGATGATCCCGAACAGCCCCCAGGCGATCTTCTCGCTACTGGTGAGGGTGGTGCGCTGGGCCAGGTTGACCCACATAAGCAGGACCGCGACCGGGTGGAAGAGGCAGACGATAAGTTCGAGGATCTTCTTCATGAGCTATCCGTACCCAGTGCCGGCCAACAGCTTGGGCGATCGCCGCCGGACGGACAGGAGGGAGACATGCGAGCTTGGGTCATCGAGCGTCCCGGCCCCATCGAGCAGGCCCGGCTGAGCCTGGTCGAAAAGGAGCTGCCCACGCCGGCACCGAGCCAGGTGCGGGTCAGGGTCCGTGCCTGCGGCGTCTGCCGCACCGACCTCCACTTGGCCGAGGGTGACCTGCCTCCCTGCCGGCCGGGGGTGACGCCGGGCCACGAGGTCGTCGGCACTGTTGACGCCCTCGGCGAGGGAGCCGAGCGCTTCGAGATGGGCCAGCGCATCGGTATCGCCTGGTTGCGCCATACGTGCGGCGCCTGCCGTTTCTGCCGCTCCGGACGGGAGAACCTGTGCCTCTCACCCCACTTCACGGGTTGGGACGACGACGGCGGGTACGCCGAGTACGCCCTGGTGGACGAGGGTTATGCCTACGCGTTACCCGAACGGTTCTCGGACGCCGAGGCCGCCCCCCTGCTGTGCGCTGGCATTATCGGCTACCGGGCGCTGCGCCGGGCCAACCTGCCCCGCTACGGCCGCCTCGGCATCTACGGCTTCGGGGCCTCGGCCCATCTGGCCGCCCAGGTCGCCATCCACGAGGGGGCCACGGTGCACGTGCTCACCCGTTCGGAGGAGGCTCGCCGGCTCGCCCTGTCCCTCGGGGCGGCGTCTGCCGGAGGCGCTGCCGACCGGCCGCCCGAGCCCCTCGACGCAGCCATCCTCTTCGCCCCAGTGGGCAGCCTCGTCCCGGTGGCCCTGGAGGCGCTCGACCGAGGAGGGACCCTGTCCATAGCCGGTATACACCTGACCGACATCCCGGTCCTCCCCTACGAGCGGTACCTTTTCCAAGAACGGACCTTGACCAGCGTGACAGCCAACACCCGGGCCGACGGGGAGGAGCTGATGGCGGCCGCCAGCCGCATGCAATTGCAGGTGACGGCCACGCCATACCCCTTGGAGGAGGCGGCCCAGGCGCTGTCGGACTTGGCCCACGACCGGGTGAGGGGCGCAGCCGTGCTCATGGTGGAGGAGCCGGCCCGGGCCCGGGGCACCGGCTAGGCTAGGGCACCGGCGATGGCTCGGTACCGGGCCTCGCACCGGGCCCCGGGCTGTTGGCACCGGGGCCACCCGCTCAGCGCCGGGCCGCCTCAGGTTGCTCGGGCTGGTCCTCCCACGGCTCCTCCGTCCCTCGCCCCGCCGGCGAGGCTTCTTCCGCACGGGGGAGGAAGTCCTTACCGCGCACGAGCAGGGCCGTCCCCACCGCCCCGACAGCAGCGAGGGCACCCGCTATTACGAACAGCTCGTCGAGGCCGCCGGTGAAGCTGGAGCGTATGGCGCCGGCCAGCTGGCCCCGCAGGTGTGGGGGTACGGCTCGGACTGCCTCCCCGACGTTGCCTTGGCGCACCAGCGTGACGGCTCGGTCGGCGTGGCCGGCGAGCGCGGGCACCCGGGAGAGCTTGGACGTGAGGTCGTTTTGCAGGCTGGTGGCGAACAGCGAGCCCAAGGCGGCAATGGCGGTGGCGAAGCCCACCTGGCGGAAGGTCGAGTTGACGCCCGATGCCATCCCGGCCCGCTGAGGCCGCACCACCCCGACGGCGGTCGAAGCGAGGGGCGGGTTGACCATCCCGGCGCCGATGCCCGAGACCACCAGCCCGGCCAGCAGGTGCTGCCAGGAGCTGGTGCCGGAAAGGCCGGTCATGAGCCAGAGCCCGGCGGCGACGAGGGCCAGGCCCGGGGCCATCAGCCAGCGCACGGGGACGCGTTCGCTGAGGCGGCCGGCGACGGTGGCGGCCACGAACTGGCCTCCCGTCGACACCAGCAGCCGCATCCCGGCGCCGAGGGCCGAGTAGCCGAGCACGTCCTGGAGGTACAGGACGATGTACAGGTTCATGGCGAACAGCGACCCGTTCATGGTGAAGGCAGCCAACAGCCCGCCGCTGAAGGTGGGGATGCGGAACAGGGCGAGGTCGAACATGGGGTTGGCCGAACGCCGCTCGGCCAGCGCGAAGCAGGCCAGCACCGCTACCCCGATGGCAATGGACGCCACCACCCGGGTGGACCCCCAGCCGATCTCGCCGGCTTCGGTGAGGCCGTAGACGAGGCCCACCAGGCCGGCAGTGAGCAGCACGAACCCCGCCCAATCGGGCCGGCCCGGGTGCTCTTGGCGGGACTCCTCGACCCTCCACAAGGTCGCCGCCATCGCGACCACCCCGATCGGCACGTTGAGCAGGAAGATGCCCCTCCAGGTGAACCCGCTGGTTATGGCGCCTCCGACGATGGGGCCAACTGAGACGGCGATCCCGGTGACGGCGCCCCAGACGCCGAAGGCCACCCCGCGGTCCTTGCCCCTGAAGGCGTGGGCCAGCAGGGCCAGCGAGGTGGCGAACATGATGGCGCCTCCCACCCCCTGCCCCGCCCGCGCCACCACCAGCATCAGCGGCGATTGGGCCACGCCGCAGGTCACCGAGCCCAGGGTGAAGATCACGAGGCCGATCAAGAACAACCGCCGGCGCCCGTAGCGGTCCGCCAGGGCCCCGGTCGTGAGCAGCAGGGCGGCGAGCGACAAGGCGTAGGCGTCCACCACCCACTGGACCTCGTCGAAGCTGGCATGCAGCGAGCGCTGGATGTTGGGCAGGGCGACCACGACGATCGTCACGTCGAGCAGCAGCATGAAGATGCCGGTGCAAACGGCGAGCAGCGTCCACCACTTCTTATCCACGGCGTTGTTCACCCACGGCGTTGTTCACCCACGGTTCATGAGCTGCCCACCCAAGGTGTCTGGAGCGCTGGGCGCCCTTCACCCACGCCTGCGCCGATGGCCTCAGGCCCAGCCCAACTCGGCCAAGCGCTCGTCCGAGATGCCGAAATGATGGGCAACCTCGTGGACCACCGTGGTGGAAACGATGTGGACGAGCTCCTCCTTGCTGCCCGCCAGCCTACTGATCGGTCCCCGGAATATTACGATCCGGTCCGGCATGGCGCCGGTGTACGCCAGGGGGGACCGGCGGGTGAGGTCAACGCCCTGGTAGAGACCGAGCAGCGTACCCCTCTTGCCAGCCAGCTGTGCCGGCGTGGGCCAGTCCTCGACGAACACGGCGACGTTGTCCATCAAGTTGCCGAGCCGTTCAGGGATGGCGTCGAGCGCCTCCGCCACGAGCCGCTTGAACTCCTCGGGGTCGGTCACCACGGATCTCAGTCTGGTCGGCCGGCGGACCGCCCCAGGGCGGTGGCTGCCCGGTCAGGTCCCCAGGGTGTGGTAGGCGCCGTGGTACCACGCCAGCCCTCGCCCCGCCGCACCGGCTTGGACCTCGTCGACCTCCGCCTCCACGAGGACAGACCAGCCCAAGGGCTTGGTGGAAGTGGTGCGGCACAACAACCTGTCACCCACCGCTTGGAGCAGGGGGCCGTGCGGCGAACCGAGGACGGCCAGCATTTCCTCCGGGGCAGGGAGGTCACCGGAAAAGTGCTGGGCCAGGCGCCGGTGGGCGGCACCCAGGACGTGGACCACGAAGCGCGCCGAGGGCGGTCTGAGTAGCGCAGCCAGGTCCGAGGTAGGGCTGACCAACCCGGCTAGCACCGGGGGTTGGCCCTGTCCCAACAGCACGGACGAGATCGTGAGCCCGACCGGCCCGGCGCCGGCCGTGCCCGTCCAGACCGTTACCGGGAGGACCAGGTGGCCTCGGAGCCGCCTGAGAGGGTCCCGCGCCTCGGGGGGGCCCGCCCAGGGGTTGCCGTAGCGGAGCGAAGAACTGCCCCACCCCGCCCGGTCCTCGCCATCCCCGGGGCCGTCATCACCCGGGGCGTCAGCGCTCACGGCCCCGCCGGATGGGGACAGGGGGGAACTTCAAGCGTTGGCGCCTTTGACGAGGCTCAGAGCGGCCGAGTGGTGGTGGCCATTTTGGTCGACCCAGCCCACTGTCACCTTTTGCCCGACCCGGTGCAGGTTCATGGTGGACACCAGTTCCTGGTTGGAACTGACGCGGCTCCCGTCTATGGACGTGATGACGTCGCCGGTGGCGAGCCCGGCCTTGGCGGCAGGCGAGCCGTCCACTACCCCCGCCACGACTGCCCCTTTGCTAACCGGGGCCGTGTACTGGCCGGCACCGAAGGGGAACCCGCCGAAGCTCCCCGCCCCGAGCCCGGGGCAATTGGGGGCGTGGCCTTCGGCGCAGGCGACGGTCGTTACGTCCACGCCCATGATCGCATGGGGCCCGATCTGGACGGTAGCGCTGGCGTGGCCAGCCTGCACCTGGCGGGCGATGGACATGGCCTTGTTGATGGGTATGGCGAAGCCGACGTTGGAGGCGGTTATGTTGGCGCCGTTGCTCGAGGCGGCAGCCGTGTTCATCCCTATTACCCGCCCGGCCGAATCGACCAGTGGGCCGCCCGAGTTGCCCGAGCTGATGGCGGCTGATGTCTGGAAAAGGCCCTGCAGGTTTTCGCTGGCTTGGGTCGCCGGGTCGCTCACGCTTATCGACCGGTGAGTGGCTGAAATGATGCCGCTCGTGACCGTTTCGGGGCCGGGCAGGGCGAGGGCATTGCCGATGGCCACCACTTGGTCGCCGACGGAAACCGAGCTCGAATCTCCGATCGTTACCGTCTTGAAGCCGTGGCCGCCATGGAGGGCCAACAGAGCCACGTCCTCGGTGGTGTCGGTCCCGAGCACGCGGGCGGTGTACCTCTTGCCCGTGCCGTCGACCCGAGCGGTGAGAGCGGTCGAGCCGTTGATGACATGGTTGTTCGTGAGCACCACCCCAGAAGCGGTGAGGACCATACCCGTGCCCTCGTCCTTGCCCAGCGGGCCGGTGGCGGTTATGTCGACGGTGGCGGGTTCGATCTTGGCGACGATGCCTCGTACATCGAGGCTCGAGCTGCCGGGGGCGGCGTTGCCGGGGGCGGCGGTGGGCAGCGGCCCCGTGCTGGGGCTCGAGGAGGCACCAGCGAAGGCGAAGGTGATGCCGGCGCCGGCCCCTCCCGCCGCTACCGCGGTGGCAGCCAACAGGGCCGCCAGCCGCCAGGGCGGTTGGCGCTGCGGCCTCGATGCCCCGGGCGGTGTAGCCCCGCTCGAACTGTCGCCGCCGGCCCCCGGCGGTGGCGGCGGTGGAGGGGTGAGTGCCCGACCGTCGCCCGGCCCCGCACCAGCCCAGGGCCCCGGGCCCCAGGCGCCCGGCCCCGCACCAGCCCCGGGCCCCGGGCCCCAGGCGCCGGGTGGGCGGTCGTCGTCGCGCATCGGGTTTTCAGTCATCTTTGCCGCTGTGCTCCTTGTCCATCGGTCGAAGCTGTACCTTGCCCAGCTGTACCTTGCCCAGCTGTAACCGGCTCGGCACCCATTTGCCATTAAACCCAGCGAGGCCAATAGAAGGTGAAAAGACGCTGAGCAAAATGAAAAAGATCGGCACGGTACCCGAGAGTGCCCGGGTCAAATTGAACTGGGCGAGAGCTGGAGGACCGTGTACTCAGCGAAGGGGGCCTCCGGTACCGCCGGCTCGTAAGGGTCCTCGTCCCCGGGCCATCCTTGCGCATGGCGGGTGCTGAACTCTCCCCAGGCCACGTCGTACATCAAAGGGACAATGGGCTGCTGCGTGGAGACCACGGCGGCCAGGGCTTGCGTAGCCGCGGTTGCCTGCGGCGAACCGGAAAGGCTGTCGTTGTAGGCCGCGAGCTCTTTGGCGACGGTGGCTGCGACCGATGGGGCGGTCGCCCGGTCGAGCCGTTCGTAGTCGCCGCCAGCGGCATGGCCGCCCACGAGCAACGACGGGTCCAGCCAGCTCTCGTACATGTAATAGGGCGACGGGCCAGTGGCACTGGCGAGCACAGACCCGTCGAAGTTGCCCTCGGCCAGGTCGGCCTGCCACCTGCCGCTCGTGGCGGCGGTGAACCTGGCGTCGAAGCCAGCCTGCCTCAGTTGCTTGGCCACCATCCGGGCGGCGGCGGCGAACTGGGACCCGGCCGGGTCGACCAGGTCGAAAGAGAGCACGTGCCCTGCCAAGGTGGTCCAGTACCCATCGGCGCCGAGGTGGTACCCGGCGCCCTTCATGAGCAGGGCGGCTCCGGCCGGGTCGGCACCGCCTCGGATGTCGTTGGTGTCGGCGCGCACCAAGAACTGCGAGTCGGTCGGCAGGACCAGGCCGGAGCTGCTGGTGGCCGGGGGGTCGTGGCCGCCCTCGACCTGGGCGGAGAGGGCGTCGCGGTCGACGGCTTTGCTGATGGCCCTCCGCACGGCCAGTTCGTTGGTCGGGTAGCGTGCCAGGTTGAGCTCGAGCGAGATGCACCCGACTGGGGCGAACCAGTAGTGATTGTGGGCGTTGTCCTTCGCTACGTAATGGGACTTCACCGAGGGCATGCGGAGCGCAGACCAGTCCAGCTGGCCGGAACTGAGGGCGGACAGGGCGGCGGCGCTGTCGGGGTAGGCGGGGAACACGAGCTTTCCTATTGCCGGCTCGCCTTGTTGCCAGTAACCGGCACGGGCTTCCAACACGACGCGGGCGGGGCTGAAGCCCCGGGGCCGCGCCAGACGGTACGGCCCGGTCCCGTCAGGGGCCCGGTCGACGTAGCTACCCGACGTGGCGCCGGCAGCGTAGCCGTTTTTCACGATGGGCACCCGGGCGATGTCGTACAGGTAGGCGTAGCCGGGGCGGCTGAGCGTCAGGGTAAGGGTGGACCGGTTGACTGCTACCGCCGACACGAGGGGGAGCCCGTGGTCCAGTCGGGGGTGGGCCTTTATCAAGTTGAACGTGTAGGCGGCGTCGGCCGCAGTGAAAGCTGACCCGTCGTCCCATTTGACCCCGGGGCGGAGGTTGAAGGTGATCGTCTGGCCGCTGCTGCTGAACGACCAGGACTGGGCCAGCCACGGGTAGTACTGGTCCACCTGAAGCTCGTTGTACTGGAGGAGCGGCTCGTAGATGTAAGAGGGCACTCCCATCTCGGTTAGCGGGTTGGCGGTGCTGAACGGGTTGAAGTTGTCCACCAGTTTGCCCTCGGTCCGGGCCTCTATGACGAGCGAGGAGCCGGGTACCTGGGCGGCGCGAGCTGGGGTCGCTGTCGCGAGGGGAACCGCGATGAGGGCCGCCGCCACCAAGAGAGCGGAAATACCAGCAGCTGTGCTGGCGCGGAACGCCGGGGGGAAAACAAGCGCGCCCGCACCAGCCCGAGGCCCTGCTGGCGCCGGCCGCGCTCCTCGCCAGCCGGCCCGCCCCCCCACGGGTCCAGTGTTTTAGCAGCCTCTGCCGCCGGCGCGGTGGCAGGCCCCGGCCCAGCCAGGCCTGCACGAGGCTGGCAGGCGTACCGCGAGGCTCCCCTCGACCGGGCTAGCCTGAAGACGCTTGCTCGCGCCCGCTGGCCGGTTGGTTGGCTGGTGCCCGGGCGGCGAAGGGGTGACTTTGCCCGTGACGCAGGAGGACTGCCTGACGGCGGCCCTGGTGCGCCCAGTCGAAAGGAGCGGCCGTGAGCAGTGAGCTGAAGTTCCCTGAGGGCTTCGTATGGGGCGCGGCCACCGCGTCCTACCAAGTGGAAGGCGCTGTCGGAGAAGGAGAACGGGGGCCGTCCATATGGGACACGTTCTCCCATACCCCCGGCCGTACCCTGAACGGCGACACCGGCGACATAGCTACCCAGCACTATCACCGGGTGGACGAGGACCTGGGCCTGTTGAAGGACTTGGGGGCCGGCGCCTACCGCTTCTCGGTCGCCTGGCCGCGCGTCCAGCCCGACGGCAAGGGCCCTGCCAACCAGGCCGGCCTCGACTTCTACCGCAGGCTCGTGGCCGGCCTGCGCGCCCAGGGGACCACGCCGGTGGCAACTCTTTACCACTGGGACCTGCCCCAGGCATTGGAGGACCAGGGCGGCTGGACGGTGCGCGACACCGCCGAGCGCTTCG
>JBOGGK010000353.1:0-5716 GCA_050744045.1 Acidimicrobiales bacterium
GTGGACCACCTCGCCGACAACGACGCCCACGCCCTCGAGATCCTGAGGTCGATGGTCGCTACCCTGCGCCCGCCGGCGCCGGCGCTGGCGCAGGCGGCGGGGGTGGCCGCGGGCCGGACCGGGGCCGGGCCGGGTGAGCCAACCGAAGAGCCGGAGCCGGCCGAGGAGCCGGCCGAGGACCCCGCCGAACTTTACGAGCTCGTGCCTGCGGATCTGCGCCGCCCTTACGACGTGCACGAGGTTGTCCGCAGGATAGTCGACGGGTCCCGGCTGCACGAGTTCAAGGCCGCCTACGGGGAGACCCTGGTGTGCGGCTTCGCCCGCATCTTCGGGTACCGGGCCGGGGTCGTCGCGAACAACGGCGTCCTTTTCAGCGAGTCGGCGCTGAAGGGGGCACACTTCGTGCAGCTGTGCAACCAGCGCGGCATACCGCTCGTGTTCCTCCAGAACATCAGCGGTTTCATGGTCGGGCGCGAGTACGAGAACCGGGGCATCGCCAAGGACGGCGCCAAGCTCGTGACCGCGGTTGCCTGTTCCCGGGTGGCGAAGTTCACCGTGATAATCGGCGGTTCGTTCGGAGCGGGCAATTACGGGATGTGCGGGCGTGCGTTCGACCCGCGCTTGGTGTTCATGTGGCCGAACGCCCGTATCTCGGTGATGGGCGGCGAGCAAGCCGCGGAAGTGCTCTCGCTCGTCGGCAGGGAAGCCGGCCACGACGGCGGCGGCAACGGCGGCGGCGGTGGAGCGGTCTCGGGCGAAGAGCGCAAAGCGAAGATCAAGCAGCGCTACGCCGCCCAAAGCTCGCCTTATTATTCGACTGCGCGCCTGTGGGACGACGGGGTCATCGACCCGCTCGACACGCGCCGGGTACTGGGCCTGGGGCTGGCCCTGGCCGCCGCCTCCCCCGACCCAACGCCAGCGCGCTACGGCGTTTTCCGGATGTAAAGATGTTCCCCGGGCTACGTGAAAGAGATGGCGGCGGCTCGCTCGGTCATAGGCTCGAGGTCATTCGGTACCAGTGCACCTTGGGTGAGACTACGGGCGAGCGGCCGCCATCTCTTCTCAGCTGGTCTCAGGAACATCGTTAGGGGCGAGGTTGGGCTTCGACACGCTGCTCGTCGCCAACCGGGGCGAGGTCGCCCTGCGCATCCTGCGGACCGCCCGCCGGCTCGGGTTGCGCACCGTCGCGGTCTACTCCGACGCCGACCGCGGCGCCCCCCACGTAGCCGAGGCCGACCGGGCGGTGCGGCTCGGCCCCGCCCCGGCGGCCCAGTCCTACCTGTCGGCCGAAGCCGTCCTGCGAGCGGCTCGCCGAGAGGGCGCGGGTGCCGTCCACCCCGGCTACGGGTTCCTTTCCGAGAGCGCGGCTTTCGCCGCCGCCTGCGAGTCAGCGGGGCTGGTCTTCGTCGGCCCCCAGCCAGCGGTGATCGACTTGATGAGCCGCAAGGACAGGGCCCGCCACGTCGCCGGCGAGGCCGGGGCCCCGGTGGTGCCGGCGATAGAGGGCCTGGCCACACCCGGGCGGGGGGCAGCCGGGGCCGGGGCGGCCGGGGCGCTGGCGGGGGCTGCTCACGAGGCCGGTGGGGCCATCGCCTCCCTGGCGGCCCGGGTGGGCGCGGAGCTCGGTTTCCCCGCTCTGGTGAAGGCGGTTGCCGGGGGCGGCGGGAAAGGGATGCGGGTGGTCGAGGGCCCGGGCGAGCTGGGGGCGGCCCTGGCCGGGGCCCGCCGGGAGGCGCTGGCTGCCTTCGGCGACGCCTCGCTGTTCGTCGAGCGCTACCTCCCGGCCGGCCGGCACCTGGAGGTCCAGGTGGTGGGCGACGGAGCGGGTCACGTGCTCCACCTGTCCGACCGGGACTGCTCGGTCCAGCGCCGCCACCAGAAGGTGGTCGAGGAGGCACCGGCGTCGGTCAACCCGGAGACAGCGCGGGCCCGGGCCTTCGAGGCGGCCGTGCGCATCGCCGAGCACGTTCGCTACCGCAGCCTGGGGACCGTCGAGTTCCTGGCCGTCGGCGACGAGGTCTACTTCCTCGAGATGAACACCCGTCTCCAGGTCGAGCACCCTGTGACCGAAGCTGTCACCGGGGTCGACCTCGTCGAGCTGCAACTGCGCCTCGCTGCCGGCGAGCCCCTCCCCTTCGCCCAGGAGGACGTGGCCGTACGCGGGCACGCGATCGAGGCACGGGTCTACGCCGAAGACGCCGAGCACGGCTTCCTCCCCCAGGCGGGTCAGGTGACAGGCGTGCGCTGGCCCGGCACCGTGCGCGTCGATGCCGCCCTCCAGCCGGGCCAGGAGGTGGGTACCGACTACGACCCCATGCTCGCCAAGCTGGTCGCCCACGGGCTGACTCGGGAGACGGCCCGGCGCAAGCTGGTGGACGCCCTCGACAGCACTGCCATCTTCGGGTTGACGACCAACCTCGGCTTCCTGCGCCGCCTTATCGCCTCCGACCGCTTCGCCCGGGCGGAGATCACCACCAGCTGGCTCGACGGCCACGCGGGGGAGCTCGGGGCCCCCGACGAGCGAAGGGCGTTGGTGGCGGCGGCGCTGTTCCTGGCAGAACGGGCCCGGCTCCTGGGCAGCGGCGGCCCGTGGGCGGCGGACGGCTGGCGGCTCGGCGGGCCCCCGGCCCCGTTACGGCTCACGCTCGGTGCCGGCGGGAGGCGCCACCAAGTGCTCGTGCGACGCCAGCCGGGCACCGGCCCGAGGGGGGAAGGAGCGCTGGTGGTCGAGGCCGCCGGGGAGCCGGCGGGCGACGCCGGGGAGCCCGGGGGCGGGGAGCTGGCAGGGCGCGAGAGGCAGCCGGCGCTAACCCCGGGCGGGGCGGTCCGGTCCCGTGCTGTGCAGGTGGACGAGGGCCGCCTCGTCGCTGAGATGGACGGGGCCATCGAGCGCTTCGCCGTTCAAGTGGAGCCGGCCGCGCTGGCGGTCTGCCACCGCGGCGAGCAATACCGCTTCGAGTTGGGCGAAGCCAGGGACACCCCCCGTGCCGGCGAGGAAGGCGTCGTGGTAGCCCCCCTGCCCGGCACGCTCGTCAGCGTCGAGGTCGCGCCGGGGGACGCGGTCCGCCCCGGCCAGGTGCTCGGGGTACTGGAGTCGATGAAGATGGAGCACCCGCTGAAGGCCCGCCTGAGCGCCAAGGTCGAGCGGGTCGGCTTCAGCGCGGGCGCCCAGGTGGCCCGAGGCGACGTCCTGTTCGAGCTGTCGGCCGGGACCGGGTCGGCCGGGACTGGGTCGGCCGGGACCGGGTCGGCCGGGACCGGGGAAGGCTGATGGGACTGGTGCGGCCCCCCGCCGTGTCCTTGGCCGGCCTGCCCCCGCAGGTGACGGTCTACGAGGTGGGGCCTCGCGACGGCCTGCAGAACGAGCCGGTCGCCCTCCCCCTCGAGACCAAGCTGGAGCTCATCGCCCGTCTAGTGGCATCGGGCCTGAAAGCGGTGGAGGTGACGAGCCTGGTGCGCCCCGACGCCGTGCCCCAGCTCGCCGACGCCGACCAACTGCTGGCCCGCCTGGCGCCCGCGACTGTGGCCCGCCACCCGGTGCTGGTGCCCAACCTGAGGGGCCTGGAGCGCGCCCTGGCCGCCGGGGTGGCGGAGGTCGCCGTCTTCGCCAGCGCCACCGAGTCCTTCGCCAGGCGCAACCTCAACCGCAGCCGGGCGGAAAGCATGCGCCAGATCGGCGAAGTGGCCCGCCGCGCCCGCCAGCAGGGGGTAGCGGTCCGGGGCTACGTGTCCATGTGCTTCGGGGACCCCTGGGAGGGGGCGGTCAGCCCCGCGGAGGTGACGGGGGTGGTCGGCGAGCTGCTGGAGATGGGCTGCGCAGAGATCTCCCTCGGCGATACCACCGGCGTGGCCACCCCGGGCGCGGTCAGGGCGTTGCTCTCCCGCCTGGTGGGCTCGGGCGCCAAGGTCAGCGGCCTGGCAGTGCATTTCCACGACACCTACGGCCAGGCGCTGGCCAACACCCTCGAAGCCCTGCGGGCCGGCGTCACCACCGTGGATGCTTCGGCCGGGGGCCTCGGGGGGTGCCCGTTCGCCAAGAGCGCCACGGGGAACCTCGCCACCGAGGACCTCGTCTACCAGCTCGACGGCCTCGGCATCGCCACGGGCGTGGACTTGGTGGCCCTGGCCCGTACGAGCCTGTGGCTCGCCCACCAGCTCGGCCGGCCAAGCCCGAGCCGGACGGTGCAGGCGTTGGCCAGGCAGCTCGAGCGCTGACGGTGACGCAGGGGCGACCTTCTCGATGAATTACGGGAGAGGTGGGCAGCGATGAGCACGGGTGCAGGAGAGAGCCTCCACCTTTCAGACGAGCACGAACAACTGCGGGCCACGGTCGAGCGCTTCGCCCGCAAGGAGGTGGCGCCGGTCATCGGCGAGCTGTACGAGCGCGAGGAGTTCCCCTACGAGATCGTGGCGAAGATGGGGGCGATGGGGATTTTCGGCCTCCCCTTCCCCGAGCAGTACGGCGGCATGGGAGGCGACTACGTGGCCCTGTGCCTCGCTATCGAGGAGCTCGCCCGGGTGGACTCCTCGGTGGCGATCACCGTCGAGGCGGCCGTCGGGCTAGGCGCCATGCCCATCTACCGCTTCGGGAGCGAGGAACAAAAACAGCGCTGGCTGCCCCAGCTCTGCCGCGGGGCGCAGCTCGGCGCCTTCGGGCTCACCGAACCGGGGGGCGGCTCCGACGCGGCCGCCATCCGCACCCGGGCCCGGCGCGAGGACGGCTACTGGGTCATCAACGGGACCAAGTCGTTCATCACCAACGGGGGCACCGACATCACGGGGCTCGTCACCGTCGCCGCCGTCACCGGCGAAGCCCCCACGGGTAAGCCCCTCATATCGGCAATCGTGGTGCCGGCGGGTACGCCCGGGTTCAGCGTGGCCAAGAAGTACTCCAAGGTGGGCTGGTCGGCATCGGACACGAGGGAGCTGTCCTTCTCTGATTGCAGGGTCCCCCTCGACCACCTCCTCGGCGAGGAGGGGCGCGGTTACGCCCAGTTCCTGCAGACCTTGGACGAAGGCCGGGTGGCGATCGCGGCGATGTCGGTCGGCCTCGCCCAGGGCTGCATCGACGAATGCCTGGCTTACGTCGGCCAGCGCAAGGTCTTCGGGCGCAACATCGGCGCCTACCAGGCGATCCAGTGGAAGCTGGCGGACATGGAAGCGAGGACGCACGTCGCCCGGCTCGCCTGGTACGACGCCGCCAACCGGCTGCTGGACGGCCGCCCGTTCAAGAAGCAGGCCGCCGTCGCCAAGCTCGTCGCTTCGGACGCAGCCATGGTGAACGCTCGCGAAGCGACCCAGATCTTCGGCGGCTACGGTTTTATGAACGAGGTGCCCGTCGGCCGCTTCTACCGTGATGCCAAGATCCTCGAGGTCGGCGAAGGCACTTCGGAGATCCAGCGCATGATCATCGCCCGCGAGCTCGGCCTGCCCGCCCATGCCTGAACTCGCAGTGCCCGCTCGTGCCTGAACCCGCGGTGCCCGCCCCTGGCGTGCCCGCCGGCGCCGTCCCGCTGTGGGTGCCGCCGGAGCGCCGGGCGGCCGGGTCCCACCTCGGGCGCTGGTGCCGAGAGCACGGCTTCGCCAGTTACGACGAGGCCTGGGAGTGGTCGGTCGCCCCGGCCACCGCGGGCACTTTCTGGAGCGAAGTTGCCAGCAATTCCAAGGTCAACTGGCGGCGGCCGCCCGACGCCGCCTTGGAGACCGACGCCAGCCG
>JBOGGK010000354.1:0-1973 GCA_050744045.1 Acidimicrobiales bacterium
AGGGTGCTCGGCCTGACCAGTCCGGCGCCAGATGTTGCGTCGTCGTTCAGCCCTCCCAAAGCGCGCCCCTCAGTGCCGCGGCCGGCCCCCGCCTCGGGACGGCTGTCGCCCGCCGTGAACCAACCTCGGGGGACGCGAGCACGCTTGGCACACGAGAGGCGCGCGAGCCGAGGTGGCACCAAAACCTCAGGCCGCAACGCCAAGCCCGCCGCAGCCAGTTACCGACCGGTTGGGGCTCGCCGGTGGAGGCGACAAGTTTGAGGCCCGACCAAGCACCGGCCGGTCCCGGCGCGTACGGGCGGGCGGCGGCCGTCCCTCGGCCCCACGTGCGCTGCGGCAAGGCCCGAGGGCACCGGCGCCGAGGGCACTGCAGGGCGCGAGCCGGCTGTGGAAACCCCTTTGCCACCGACGGCGTCCTCACCGCTGCCGGTCGTACCGAAGGAGAGGATCGCTGAGGAGCCGCTTGCCTGGCCGGTCAGGTAGGGCTATGCTCCCGGCGCAAAATACTGAGCGGCTTGAGTTCCGGCTGAGCACAGGGGAGATGCGTAACAAGACCACTTAACGGTCCTGTCGAGGGCCACGCGTTGTAAGCAGGAAGGGAGGCCACCAAATGTACAGGTACCAAAAGCGTTTCCCAGCCCAGGTCGGCGGGCCGCGGGCTAAATGGCGGAGGAAAGCGGCCGCCCTCGGTGCCCTCATGCTGCTGCCCGTTTACGCCATTGGGGGAGGCGCCCTTTTAGGTGCCCAAGTGGCCGGCGCTGCCGTCACGGGCCCAGTCGTGAACAAGGTGCTGCCGCCGCAAGGCCCCACTACGGGCACCATCGTGGTCGCGGTCGAGGGCACGAACCTTACTTCAGGCGACAGCTGCAACTATACCGACCTCATCTTCTGCTCGACCACGTCGGTCTCCTTCGGGGCCAACGTGGCGACTATCTTGTACGCTTCGCCGACGGAGGTCTTCGTAGAGGCACCGGCCGGCTCGCTCGGTACCGTCCACGTCACAGTGACCCGGGGCGACCAGACCTCGACCACCAGCTCGGCTGACCAGTTCACCTATGTGAGCCCCTCGTCCAACTCGCTGTACAGCACAGCGAACCTGGACGCCCGGCTGGCTGCGGCTAAGACGATCGTGTCGGGCTTCTCTGTTTCGAGCGTCCCGGTCGCTCCCGGCCCAGCGGTGAGCCTCGGGGTAACGGGGTTGGCCAACGGCCCGGTAGGCCCTCAAACGGTGACCGTGACCGCCTATGACGCCAACGGTGACGTTGCCACCGGCTACAGGGGCACGGTGGAGTTCGGCTCATACTGTGGCGTCAGCTCCCTGTATGTTCCAGATCTCTGCGAGGTGCCGCCCAGCCAGCAAACTCAGGTGCCCGCCAATTACACCTTTACCGCGGCGGACGCGGGGACCCACACCTTCACCTCTGGCGTGACCTTCGAGCTGGCGTCGTCCCCGGAGACGGTCACGGCGACCGATACGTCGACACCCACGATCACCGGCAGCGAGTCAGTGGACATCACCCCCGGGCCGGTGACCAGTTTCGTGCTGACTTTCCCGAACGAGACCCTGGTTGCCGGCCAGGCGCTGTACGAAGATTCGCTCACCGTCGAGGCGGTCGACCAGTACGGGAACACCAACCCGAACTACAACGGGCCTGTGAGCCTCGCGTGGACTGCGCCGTCGGGCTCCTTGGACTCGGGCTTGTTCAATGACAACCCCACTTCGGTGAACCTGGTTAACGGGACGGTGACCGTAGCCGCCTACCCTGGTGTGACGGCTGGAATTTCGACGACCGAAGTAGCTGCCACCGAAGGCGGCCTGACGGGGGAAACGACCGCCGTCGTTGACAACGTGGACCCCAACCTGGACCCCTCGACCGATGGCGGCTATCAGCTCAACGCGGACGGGGACGTAGAAGTCAATTTGCAAGCGGAAGACGAGTCCCTCGATGTCCCTTCGGGCACCACATTTACAG
>JBOGGK010000355.1:0-3044 GCA_050744045.1 Acidimicrobiales bacterium
GCCGAGGGGGCCCGGCGGCGCCGTTGCCCGCTACGGTTGGCCACGGGGGAACACTACTCCTCGGCCCGGGCCGTGCCCAGGCGCTGCCGGGGCCCGAGCGGCCGCCACTGCCGGGTCATAACAGCCCGGGACGACGGGCCTGGGGCCGTATTATCGAGCAATGGGTGCCCCGGCAGTCCAGGTGTGGCAGTGGACGGCGGGCTCGTTCGAACGAGCCGGCGAGGCCGGTCTTTTCAACGGGGCCCATGCCGACCTGATCGACGGCGAGGTGCACGTCATGTCTCCTCAGACCCCCAGGCACGCTTACGCTTTGAGGAAGCTCGTCAGCGCCCTGGCCACGGTGCAGCCCGAGTACGTGGTGAGCGTCCAGTCGCCTGTCCGGCTCAGCCCCCGCACGGAGCCCGAGCCGGATGTCTGCGTTGCTGACGGCCCCATGGAGCGCTACGCCGACCGCCACCCGGGCCCAGACGACATTAGGCTCGTCATCGAGGTGTCAGTGTCGAGCCTGGGCTTCGACCTCGGGGAGAAACTGCGAGTCTACGCCCGGCACTCGGTGCCCGAGGTATGGGTCGTCGACGTCGGGCACCGCCAGGTGCTCATGTACTCCTCGCCCGAGCCCGACCAGGGCGTCTACGCCCACGTGGAGGCGCGCATTTCGGGCCGGCTGGCGGCTTACGGCCTGGACGTGGAGGTTGAGGGCCTCTTCCCGCCCGAGGGCTGAGGGCTTCGCTCGGCAGGTGGCCTTCGGCCCTTCAGTCGAGGCCGAGGGCGGCTGAGGCAGGGACGGCGACACCAGGCAGGCGGCCAGGGGTGATCGTGCCCCCCGGCCCCACGGTGCTCGTCTCTCCGAAACCGTTCGGGCTTGGCCCCCGCAGTACGTGAACTTGGTCCGCGCCGAGGTCGGCCACCCAGTACTCGGGCACGCCGGCCCGGGCATAGGCGAGCGCCTTGGCGCCCCGGTCGTAGGCAAGGCTGCTGTCGGCGACCTCGATGACGAGGTAGACCTCGCCTGGACCTGGTTTGTGGTCCCGGTAGAAGTCGTCCCTCGGATGCAAGACGGCGAGGTCGGGCTGCAGTTCGGAGCGTTCCGACAGCCGGACCGGGCCCTGCACCCTCAACAGGGCACGCCGGCCGAGCTGCCGCATCAGTAACTGGTTGAGCCGGTCGACGCCGCTGGCGTGGCGGGTACCGATGGGCGACATGTCGATGATCTCCCCCTCGAGGAGCTCCACCCGGGCGTCGTCGGGAAAGAAGGCGAGCTCGCCGAGGGCGTCCCACTCCTGCACTGTGAACAGGTGGCGGCTTGGCGCAACGACGACCATGGGCTCAGGGTACCTTCGGGCACGAGGCGGGGATGCTCCCGCAGGTGCGGCGGTGACGCTCACGCCTGGTGCCCGTCTTACCGTTGACCGTGCTCGAAGGGGGCCGCGACCGAGGTGCCGATGCCTTGGCTGTGGCCCACTGGGCTAGGGTCCGGCCAGGTTGATGCCTGGCAGCGAGCCGCGAGGCAGTAGTGCGCCACGCGTCGGCGCAGGAGCGGGCCGGCAAGAGAGGGAACGGACCGACGATATTGCAAACGAGGCCGCGGTCAGGGGTGCCGGGGGCGGCGCCGGTGCCGGTGCCGGCGCTTGTCCGGGCGGGGGCCGTGGCAAGGCGGGCGGCCGAGGTGCTGGTGGCGGTAGCTGCCCTCGTTGCCGGTCTCGTGGTGCCAGCGTCGACGGCGTATGCCAGCCTGACGTCCGCCCCCTACGCGATCGGCGCTCAGACGAGCGCGGTCTTGGCCGTGGTCGCCTCTCCCGACGCCGTGCCCAAGGCCATGCCGGCCGACTTCGAGGTCAGTTTCAGGTCCACGGCCCCGTTGTCGGGGGCCGCCGCCGGCCAGGTCGCCATCGCCTCGTCGGTCCCGCTGGGTAATGCGCCCGCCGGCATCTCACTGAGGGACGCCACCAGCGGAGGCTGTTCTCAGCACGGTGCCGGCGGTGGCACCTCCGGCGCGGCTGGGATCACCGTGGCGTTGGCGAGCGGCTGCACGATCAGCCCGGGCGACGAGGTCGAAGTTGCGTTCGCAGCCACCAGCCCGGCCATAACCGTCAACTTCACCTTCAGGGTCACGACATCGGCCAACGAGGCTCCCGGGGTCTCCAACCCCGTGAGCGTCGTAGCGGCCCCGCCCGCCTTTTCGGCTTCTTCGAGGAGCCTCGGGGCTAGTGCTACTTATACTGTGAGTGGCGCCTCGTGGACGCCGGAGACGTTGCGGCACCCGGCCAACGCCCTTGTGGTCACAGCGGGGGCGGTTTCAGGAGGCAGCTTGAGCTGGAGCGGCGTAGCTTCGGGGTACTCGGTCGGCTATGTCGCGCCGGGAGGCACGACAAGGCCGGACCCGGTGACCCGCGTGGTGCTCGGCCGGACCGCCAACCCGGCGGACACCGTCACGGTCATGCTTTCCACCCCGGTGACGGCGGGGGAGCGGGTGGTCGTGGAGGCCAAGGGGGCCAACCCGTCGACCGCCAGCCGCGATGAAGTCTCGCTGAGCCCGGCGGCGCCGTCGGGGTCGCCCCTTTCCCCCGGTAGCGAAGAGACCTCGGCCAACGCGGTCTCCTTCGGCACCTCGGTGAGCGGCGTCTCCGTCACCGCCTCCCCGCCGGTCGCCGGCGCCCTCGCCACTTACGTCGTCAGCTTCGTGGCCACCTCCCCGATGACCGGGGGAGCGGCGCAGGTCTGCCTCGACGAGAGCGACGGCCCGACGACGTTCGCGACCGAGAACGCCACGTTGGTCACCGACACGACAGCGGGCTGGCACTTCGCCGCCCGCGGCCTCAGCTTCCCGAGCGCCTCTGCATCGGCCAACCCCGATTGCGCGAGCCCGGAGGCAGGAGCTGTCATCCCGTTGACGGCCGGTTACCACGTCAGCGCTGGGGACTCCCTCAGCATCACCACGGCGGACGTCACCAACCCCCCAGCGGGTGCGGTGAGCGATTTCGGCGTATCCACCAGCTCGGACACGGTGGCGGCGTTCGCTCCCCCTTACGGGGTCGGCGTAGAGG
>JBOGGK010000356.1:0-3144 GCA_050744045.1 Acidimicrobiales bacterium
GGCCGGCTTCCGGATCGTCGATGCGGACGTCCGCCAGTAGCGTCCCGCCTACTGTCCACTGACCCGGCGGTAGCCGGTACCGGAGTCGAGCGCGGCGCTAACAGCGTCCCGGGTTTCCTCCGGTGGCGTCTGGAACCCCGAGACCAAGGGCGGGGGTCTCGACGCAGTTGTTGAGGGTGATGGTTTCCCCTGTCGTTACCTTTCTATAGATCTGTGAGAAGTCCGCAGGGTGAAGGTGGCTGCGGCTGTCGAAGTGAGGAGTACCGCGGTACCGAGGAGGCTTATCCGCATCCCGTGCAAGAGGCTGGCCTGGGCGGCGACGATCGCACCGAAGATTGCTACCCCGAAGGAGCCGCCGAGCTGGCGGAATGTGTTGAGCACCCCGCTGGCGGTGCCGGCTTGGGCGGCGACGACGCTGTCGAGGACCAGTGACGCGATAGGGGGCACCGTGAACGAGCCACCGACGCCGACGGGGATCATCAACAGTGCGACGACGATCGTCGGCGTGTGCGCTGGTGCGACCGCGAGGGCTACCAGCCCGGCCGCCATCGCTATCTGCCCACCCATGATGGGGACCAGCCGGCCAAAGGTGGCAGCGATGCGAGCCACGAGCGGGTTCAGGAGGGTGACCAGCGCGCTCATGGGCAGGAAGAGCAGACCGGTGGTGAGGGAAGAGGCTCCGCGCAACTGCTGGAAGTAGAGGCTCTGGAGGAACACGACTCCGTAGAAGCCCATCATGGTGACCAGGGCGACGCTCAGCGAGACGGCCACCGGGCGAGACCGGAATAAGGTGAGTGGGATCATCGGGTGAGCGCCTCGTGCCTGCGTCATCAGGAACACGAGTAGGGCGACGGCAGCGACGACGAACGCGCCGATGATCTGCGAGTTGGCGAAGCCGAGGGTGCCCCCCTCGATCACGCCGTAGGTGACCGAGGCGAGGGCGACCACGGCGCTGGCCTGGCCGGCCCAGTCGAACGCCGCGGGTCGGCGAGGTGACCGACCGACCCGGGTCAGGATGCCCACGGCAGCCACTCCCACCGGCAGGTTCAAGAAGAAGATCAACCGCCAATCGACCTGCGCCAGGGCACCCCCAAGGATCGGGCCGGCCGCAGCCGCTGCCGATCCGCCGAGCGCCCAGTAGGTCACCGCTTTGGCCCTTTGGGCTGGATCCTCGTAGGCCTGCCTGATCAGTGCGAGGGAGGTGGGTGTGACCAGGGCGGCTCCGGTGCCTTGAATCAGTCGAGCCGCTACCAGGAAGGGCAGGGAGGGCGCCAGGCCGCACGCGACAGAGGCGGCCACGAAGAGCACCATGCCGACCCGATAGGCGCTGCGTGCCCCGATCCGGTCGGAGATAGTGCCCGCCAGGAGCAGCAGCGCGGAGAACATCAGGGTGTAGCCGGCGACGATCCATTGCAGCCCGGCCAGCCCGCCGCCCAGGTCACGGTGGATGGCAGGCAGGGCGACGTTGGTCACCTGGGCGTCGAGGGCCACCGCCGCGAAGCCGAG
This sequence comes from Acidimicrobiales bacterium, assembly GCA_050744045.1. Taxonomy (GTDB): domain Bacteria; phylum Actinomycetota; class Acidimicrobiia; order Acidimicrobiales; family Palsa-688; genus JBOGGK01. Next base: position 1,507 of record JBOGGK010000356.1, read on the forward strand.
CATCGCCACGGCCAACACCGTCCGGGGTGGCCGGGCGGCAGCCTCGACGGACCCCTCGATCGGCCTTGGCGGTGCGTGGATAACTGTGGTCATGGGGCGCTCCTGGCAGGTGGTTGCGGACACCGGTTCAGAAGACTGGATCGGAGGCCGGTGTGCGAGAGGCTCTCGTCAGGGGTACCGGCAGTACCTCTCGGTCGAGGCTGATCGCGGCGTACCGTGAATGGCATGGACGCCCGCGTCGAGGTCCGCGACTTTCTGACCAGCCGCCGGGCCCGCATCAGCCCCGACCAAGCCGGCCTGGCGACCTACGGGGAGAAGCGGCGGGTTCCGGGACTGCGACGAGCCGAGGTGGCCATGCTGGCCGGGATGAGCGTCGAGTACTACACCCAGCTAGAGCGAGGGAATCTGGCCGGCGCCTCCGAATCGGTGCTTGAAGCCCTGGCGCGGGCACTGCAACTCGACGAGGCTGAGCGGGCACACCTGTTTGATCTCGCGCGGGCTTCCAGCACCCCCGGCCACGCCGATCGCAAACCGACTCGCGCCAAGATCAGACCGAGCATCTATCGTGTCTTGGACGCCCTGACCGCGCCGGCCTACGTGCGTAACAGCCGCATGGACGTCCTTGCGGCCAACCAGTTGTGCTTCGCCCTCTACGCCGACATTCTCAGCCCACAGACCCTGCCGCAAAACCTCGCCCGGTTCGTCTTCCTCGACCCGCGTGCAAATGAGTTCTTCCTCGACTGGAACACCGTCGCCGACGACACCGCCGCAGCGCTGCGGACCGAGGCTGGACGCAATCCGCTCGACAGAGGTCTCAGTGACCTGGTCGGCGAGCTAGCCACCCGAAGCGAGGCGTTTGGCTCTCGCTGGGCCCGCCACAATGTGCGCTTTCACCGCACGGCGTCCAAACGCATCCACAACAAGATTGTCGGCGAGCTAGAGCTCACCGGCGACGCGCTAGAGCTGCCCGGTGACGGTCTCACCCTCATTACCTACACGGCCCCCGCCGACAGCGAGGCCCAGGAGAGGCTGGGCTTCCTCGCCAGCTGGAGCCGCAGCCCCGCGCAGGTCGAGGCCACAAACCTCACCAAGGACCGAGCGACGACCTCAAGCGACCCAGATCAGGCCTGAACGATCCCAGGGCTCGACTGGCCCGAGGCAGCGGTTGAAAGCTCTCGCCGAGGGCTCTCAAGCTTCCAACGTCACTGGGAATCCCACCGGGCCGGATCTCTTCGAACGAGTGAGGCGCCCGGTCGGATTGCTACTTCATCCGCTGCATTGCGTTGGATTCCACCTGCCGGGTCCCGGCGGCCACCATCTGCGCGCATACGTCATTGACGTGGACACCGCAGCACCTGTCCCGATCTTCTCGCGAACGGAGAGTTAGAGCACCTTTGGGCTGAACCATCAGACCATCTCGCTCTACTCGTGAAATCGTTGAACCGCGCCCTCTGCTGGCCGCCAGCCACTGTCCCTAAACGTGCGCCTGTATGAACGACCGCCTCCCCCGAAGCTACCGGTTCCCCGTGTGAGTGAGGTCGCGAGCGACCTAAGGGGATCGGCGCAGGTTTGAATGCCGTTGGTCGGAGCTGGTGGCGACAGGGAACCGCCGAGTCGAGGGGTGGGCTGTCAGTACAC
>JBOGGK010000357.1:0-6238 GCA_050744045.1 Acidimicrobiales bacterium
CCCCGGGGCCTAAGAGCCCGAGCGTGCTCGGCGCCGTGCCCACGTGCCCACCTCCTCCACGACCTGGGCCAAGGGGCGCCCTGGCGGCCATTCGACGGTGGGGGCCCCGGCGGCCCGGAGGCCGTCGCGGTGCATCTCGCGCTGCATCACCCACACGCGGTACGCCGCCCGGCCGACTTCGCCCAGGGTAGGGGAGGGCTCAACGGGGGGCGGGACCTCGATGACCACGACTTCGAGCCCCCGGGCGCTCAGGTCTACCAGGGCCGAGCGGGACCGGGGCTCGTCGAGCGAGGAGAGGGCGATTATGAGGGCAGAGGCGGGCAACAAGCGAGGGGGCACCAGGTCGACGCCCCTGTAGACCGCGCTCGGCAGGGCGGTCGTCGAAACGAGGTTCTCGACCACGAGGTAGCGCTGGCGGGGGCCCATCCCCGGGCGCAGCCAGCGCAGGTAACCGCCCAGCTTCACCAGCGCCAACCTGTCCCGCTGGGCCAGGTAGGCGTCGGCCAGGCTGCATGCCGCAACGACGGCCCGGTCGAGCACCGACGCGTCGAACGTGTCGAGCACCAGCACGACGTCGCTGCCCCGCTCGGGGTGGCGCTCGTTCGTGAAAAGGCCGCCGTGGCGAGCCGCCGCCCTCCAGTTGACGTCCTTGGCCCGGTCGCCTCTGGCGTAGGGCCGGACTCCGGCCAGCTCTACGCCGGTGCCCTTGGCCGGCGAGAGGTGCGCCCCCGCGGGCAAACTGGGCCGGCGGGAAGCCACCAACCGGCGCAGGGGCTCGAGCCTCGGGTAGACGTGGACCGTGCCGCCGACGGGGAACGTGGTTTCGGCCTCGAGCAGGCCGAGCGACGAACGGGCGCGCAGGGTGACCGCCCCCACTTGGTGCCGGCCCCACCCGGCGGCGACGACGGGGATCTCCAGCTCGAGCGGGCGGCCCCGGCCGAGCGCCGTTCCGGTAGGCCGGTCCCCCCCCGGCCCGGAGGCGAAGGCGGGGGTGGGGCAGAGCAGCACCTCGAGGCCGGCCACGTCGCAGGCGGCCGTGAGGGTGACGGCGACGGCCATCTCGTCGCCTTCGGTCACGTTCTCTTGGCCAGCGACCGCGACGGCCACGAGGTGCAAGGGCCCCGCCCGGGCCAGGCCGGCCACCAGCACGACGGCGAAGGGCAAGACGAGCACGACGGCCCGGGGCTGACCGGCGAGGAGGGCGGCGAGCACCCCCAGGCCAACGATCGTGGCGTAGGCAGCCGCCTTGGTCGAAGGCCGCCAGGGCAGGCCGCCGGCGGGGGGCGCCACGGGGGTGCTCAGTTCCCCGAGGTGCTCGGGGCGGGGACGCCGGCCCCCGGGCCCGGGACAGAGGCCTCGCTCGGTCCAGCTTCTTCCGCGCTCGGCACGGGGACCTCGCCCAGGCAAGCGATGACAACGCCCTCCGGCCGCTCCCCCCGGACCCACATCTCCGGCCTCAACCGGAGGCGGTGGGCGAGGGCGGGGACGGCCACCGCCTTCACGTCTTCGGGCACCACGAAGTCCCTCCCGGCTAGGGCCGCCCAGGCCCGGGCCAGGAGCATAACCGCCAGGGACCCTCTCGGGCTGGCCCCGATCTCGACCGTCGGCCTCGCCCGGGTGGCCCCGACGAGGGCGACGATGTACTGGCCGATGGCCTGGGACACGTGGACGTCTTCCAGCGCGTACTGCATGGCCAGCAGCTCCTCGCGCCCCACGACCGGGGCCAGGGCGATGTCGTCCGAGCGGCGCTGGAGGCGCCGGGTGAGCACCTCGGTTTCCGCTCCCGCTCCCGGGTAGCCGACCGAGGTGCGCAGTATGAAGCGGTCGAGCTGGGCCTCCGGCAAGGGGTAGGTGCCCTCGAGCTCTATCGGGTTCTGGGTAGCGATGACCAGAAATGGGCTCGCCAGTTGCCTGGTGACGCCGTCGACGGTCACCTGCCGCTCCTGCATCGCCTCCAGCAACGCCGCCTGGGTGCGGGGCGAGGCGCGGTTGATCTCGTCGGCCAGGAGCAGGTTGGTGAAGACAGGCCCGGGCTGGAACGAAAAGCTGGCAGTGCGCTGGTCGAAGACCGACGAGCCGGTGATGTCGGCGGGCATGAGGTCGGGCGTGAACTGGGCGCGGGAGAAACCCAGGCCGAGCACCTGGGCGAACGAGCGGGCGAGCAAGGTCTTGCCGAGGCCCGGGAAGTCTTCCAGCAGCACGTGCCCGTTGGCGAGGAAGCCGGTCAGGACCAGCCGGGCGACTTCGGCCTTGCCCACGAACGCCCGGGCCACCTCGGCCAGCACGGCTTCGGCGCGCTCGGCCAGTTCGGCTACGCCGAGGCTCTCGAACGGGGACGTCGGCGACGGCGCCGGGAGGCTCACAGCGACTCCAACCGCTCGACCAAGGCGGACAGTTCCGCCGGGCGGAGCCCGCGGCCCTTGGCCCTCGCCGGCTCGGCCCTGTCGGCGCGCACCAGTTGCCAGAGGTCTTCTCCCAACAGCCGGCGGGCGGCAGCGAGGTCGCCGTCGAGCTCTACCAGCCGGCGAGAGCGCAAGCGATGGGCCGCCAGCTGGCGCAGGACGGGGCGGAGGCGGAAATGCACGTCCCAGCGCCCGGACCTGAAGCATGCCAGCCGGAGGGCGAACTCCAACTGACGCAGGGACGCAGGCCGAGCGGGCGGGGAGGGCTGGCGGCTGCGGAGCGCCTCTTCGAGCAGCGACCCGTGAGGCCGTTGGCGCCACAACAGGGGCAGCAGCGCCACTAGGACGACAACGGTGAACAGGCCGGCGCCCACCCGCAGGGCGAGGGCCTCCCGGGCGACGCCGAAATAGTAGAGCGCCCAGGTGAGAGGGCCGGCAGCGACCGCCCCGGCCGCGGCGGCACCAACCCGGGAACGGTTCATGCCGCGCCCGCCTCGGTGGCCGGCGCCGCTTGGATGTCGGCCAGTTCCTGGCGCAGCCGGCGCAGCGCGGCCAGCGCCTCCTGCTTCATCTCGGGCCCGCACGGGCGCCGGTCGAACTTGGCCCGCTCGAACAGCCCGGCCAGGGTGGCACTGACGGCGACGGTGGCGCCGAGCAGGCCGACCACCCGGTCGAGATGCTCGAAGGGGGCCTCGGAGAGCCGGCGCCCGAGGCCGGCGCGCGCCATCCAGCGCTCCATGCGGGCGTAGGCGGCGATCACGGCCTTCCTCGGGTCAGGCTCGGCTTCGACCGCCTCGAGCGACTCGTCGAGCACTTTTACCACCTCCTGGCGCTGCTCGCCCAGGTCCGTGGGGGCCGGGACCTCGGCGGGGGCCTCGGCCGGGGGACGGGACCGCGCCGCGGCGCGCCGGCGCAGCGCCCACAGCGCCACCAAGGCCATGGTGGCGACCAGGGCACCGGCCAACACCGGCCACCAGCTGAGGCTCGCCGCCGCCGGATGGGCCAAGTGCTGAGGCAGGCGTGCCCTGCCGAGGCCCGGGTTGGACGCCAGCTTGGCCAGGCCTGACGGTGACAGGTGGTGGGCCTTGGTCCGCGACAGGACCGAGAGCAGGGCCAGGATGCCGGCGGCGATGGCCGCGGCTATGGCTACCAAGAGGGGCCAGAACCACCACGGCAGCGGGTTTTCCCGCCTCGGCCGGCGCTTGCGGGACCAGCCCCGCCACAGGGCGTACGCGAGCCAGGTACCGGCCGCGGCCACGAAGCCGAGCATGGCCTCGCCCGACCAGTTGGGGCTGCCGGGCGCGCCCGGCGAGGCGCCGGCGTGCGCCGGGTGGGAGGCGCCGCCGGAGATGCCGGCCGCCGCCGCCACGACCAGCAGGAGGGCTATCGCGCCGACGGCCAACGCCACCGGTCTTAGGTTGGCGTGCACCGCGACCATGCTCGCGCAGTCGCTGACCGCGAGTAAGGCCGCTCCTCAGTGGGCCCGCTCCTGAGTGGGGCCGGTGCAGGGACGGCGGGCGTGGCGAGGCGAGGCGAGCGGCGAGGCGTGGCGAGGCGCGGCGCGCCTGGCAGACTGGCGGGGTGGACGGCCAAGAGGCGCCCCAGGTAAGGATCCCGACCGGGCTGCTGCCCGCCGACGGGCGCTTCGGTAGCGGGCCGTCCAAGGTGCGGGCGGAGGCAGTGACCTCCCTGGCCGCCCGGGGGTCGTCCCTCCTCGGCACCAGCCATCGCCAAAGGCCGGTCAGATCCCTCGTCGGGCGCCTCCGGGCCGGTTTGGCCGAGCTCTACCAGCTCCCCGACGGCTACGAGGTCGCCCTCGGCAACGGCGGCACCACCGCCTTTTGGGACATAGCGAGCTTCTGCCTGATCGGACAGCGCAGCCAGCACCTGTCTTTCGGCGAGTTCTCGGGCCGTTTCGCGGGCGTGGCCGAGGCGGCCCCGTGGCTGCGGTCGCCCGAGGTAATCGCGAGCCCGCTGGGCACGCACCCCTCGGCCGAGGCACGGCCCGGGGCGGTGGATCTCTATGCCCTCACTCACAACGAGACTTCTACCGGGGTCATGATGGAGATCCGCCGCCCCGAAGGCGCCGACGAGGGCGCCCTGGTGGCGGTGGACGGGACTTCGGCGGTGGCCGGCCTGCGGGTGGCGCCCTCGGAGTTCGACGCCTACTACTTCGCCCCGCAGAAGGGCCTGGCTTCCGACGGGGGGCTGTGGCTTGCCTTCCTGTCACCGGCGGCGGTAGCCCGGGTGGAACGCCTGGCCCGCTCGGGCCGCTTCGTGCCCGCCTTCCTCGACCTCCAGGTCGCGCTCGAGAACAGCCGCCTCGACCAGACTTACAACACCCCGGCCCTCGCCACGTTGGTGCTCGCCGTGGAGCAGCTCGAGTGGATATTGGCCAACGGGGGCCTCGAGTTTTCGGCCGGCCGCTGCGACCGCTCGGCGGAGATCCTCTACGGCTGGGCCGAGGCGAGCACCTACGTCACCCCGTTTGTCGCCAAGCCCGACGAGCGCTCCCATGTGGTCGCGACGGTCGACCTCGACCCCTCGCTCGACGCCGCCACGGTGGCACGGGCCCTGCGGGCCAACGGCATAGTCGACACCGAGGGGTACCGCCGGCTGGGGCGCAACCAGATCCGGGTCGCCATGTTCCCCGCCATAGACCCAGAAGACGTGGCCGCCCTGACCGCCTGCGTGGACTACGTGGTGAGCGAACTGTCCTAGGTGCCGGGCGCTCAGGTGTAGACCCGGGGCAGGCGGGCCGAGAGGCCGCATGTCACCTCGTAGGCGACGGTCCCCAGGCGCTTGGCCCACTCCCAGACGGTGACCTCCTCGTCCCCCTGGCGCCCGAGGAGGACGACCTCGTCGCCAGCCTGCACGCTGGCGTCGGGCCCGCAGTCGACCAGCAACTGGTCCATCGTCACCGTCCCCGCGACCCTCCGGCGCCGGCCGCTGATCAGGACCTCGCCGCCCACCTCGTGCAAACGGCGGGGCACCCCGTCGGCGTAGCCGACGGGTACGGTGGCGACGACCGAACGCTGGGGGAGGCGGTAGCGCAGCCCGTAGGAGAGGCGCTCACCGGCGGGCAGTTCCTTGGCGTACGAGACCCCCGCTTTGAACGAGAGCGCCGGCCGGAGCCCGCTGGCCACCCGGTCGCCTCCCAGGGAGGCCGCCGGGGCCAGGCCATAGACGGCGATCCCGCTGCGCACCATGTCGTAGCGGGCGGCCGGGTGCAAGAGGGCGCCGGCCGAGTTGGCGGCATGCAGCAGCGGTGGCCTGATGCCCTCCGCCGCCAGGGCGGCGACCGCGGCGTCAAAGCGCGAGAGCTGCTCGGCGGTGAAGGGGTCCCCGGGCTCGTCCGCCACCGCTAAGTGGGTGAAAAAGCCCTCGAGCCGCAGGCTCGGCTCGCCCGCCACGGCGCGGGCCAGCGCCAGGGCGGTGGGTGGGTCGGCGCCGACCCGGTGCATGCCGGTGTCGAGCTTCAGGTGCACGGGCACTGGCTCGGGCCAGTGCCCGGGAGCCTGGCGCCAGCCCCCGAGGTCGTCGCTGGCGGCCGCGGCGACCAGGGCCGCCAGCCCCGCCTCGGTGTACACGCTCGGGGTCAGTTTGTCCTCGACCACGAGGCGCATGGCGGGCGGGGGCGGTTCGGAGAGGACCAGGATGGGCACTTCGATCCCGGCCTGGCGGAGCTGGTGGCCCTCTTCGGCCAGGGCCACGCCCAGGTAGGTGGCGCCCCCGGCCACGGCGGCAGAAGCGACCTCCACCGCTCCGTGGCCGTAACCGTCTGCCTTCACGACGGCGCAGAGCGCGGCCGGCGACACTTGGCCGCGAAGGTGGGC
>JBOGGK010000358.1:0-3327 GCA_050744045.1 Acidimicrobiales bacterium
CTCCTCGCGCCCGGGCGAGCGCTCGCCCCGGCGTTGGGCGGGACCATCGCGCCGCCCAAGACGGTCATCCCGGCGGCCAGCCCTGCCACCAAGGCCGAGTACCTGCTCCATGTTCGTGCCATGCAACCTCCTCTTCCGGCACGGCCGCCGATGGCGACCGTAAGGTCTCCGCGCCTATTGGTACCACTGGCACTCGCTCAGTGCATAACCAAAACGCCGGTCCCGGCGGCCACCGGTTGACCGGGCGCCGCCGCCGCCACTAACTGTTGTGGACAAGGAGGACTTCGACGGACAGGCCGGGAGGTAAACAGGCGGTGGCACTGGCCGCCGGCGCATGCGCGCTGGCGCTTGCCCTGGTCGGCTGCGCCGGGGCGGCCAGCCCGGCCCAGCCGGCGGCGATGGCCGGCGTAGTGGGGAAGTCCCGGGTATTCACGGCGGCCACCGCCTCGTATTCGACGACTTACGACCAGGAGGCGGGCGTCGACGAGCCCGACCTGGTGAAAACTGACGGCCGGTTGATGGCCGTGCTCCGCCAGCAGCCCCTGGGCGTGCAGGTGGTGGAGGTGGGTGCGAGCCCTCCACGGCTCGGTGGTTTCCTCCCGTTGCCCCAGCTCGCCTCGGCGAGCGGGCTGTTCCTGGTGGGACAAGACGCCGTGGTCCTGGGTGCGCGGGGTTTTGGCCTACAGGTCCCGTGGCCACCGACCGGGGTCGGGGCTGGTGCCGGGGGCAGTGCCGGCACCGATGCCCCCCGCGCCCATGCCCCCCGGCCGCAGGCGCTGCCCCGGCTTTGCGGCGAGCCCCGCACGGACGTGGTCGTGGTCGGCCTGGCCGACCCGGCGCGCCCGAGCGTGCTGCGGTCGTTCGGGTTCGCCGGGCAGTTGGCGGGTGCCCGTCTCGTCCAGGGCCAGGTGGTGCTCGTCCTGAGCAGCCCACCCCGCCTCCTTTGGGGTTGCCCGGCGGCGCCGGCGGGGCGGGGGGGAAAGCCGGCCGGAGCCCGCCGCGACGCAGTAGCCGATGAGGCGGTGGGCGACGAGGCTACCGGTACCGTCTCAGTGGTGTCGCTCGGGGACCTCGCCTCCGGCACGGCCGGCCGGGGGCTCACCGTCGCTGGCAGCGCCCAGTATGTGTACGCGAGCGCCACCCAGCTCTTCGTGGCGGCCAGCCCGAGCGGTGCGCTGCCGCCGTGCTGCCCGGGTGAGGCCGTGGCGTGCCCCCTCGTCGAGCGGTCGGCGATCGCTTGCCCGTTGGTGAAGGCCCCGGTCCCTCCCGCCGAGCCCGCCTTCCCCGTTCAGGGGGGCGCCGCTCGCACCACTATCTATGATTTCGTCATCGCCGACCCGGCCCGCCCCCGCTACCTCGGCTCCGCCTCCGTCCCGGGCAGCCTCGTCGGCGGGTACGCCATGTCCGAGCTCGGGGGCTACCTCCGCGTGGCGACGACTGTCGCCGGCCTCACGCCCGCCCCCGCCGCCTCCCCGAGCCGTCCGTTCCTTTCTTCTGGCGACCTACTCACCGTCTTGGCGACCGCCCGTGGCCGCCTCGCGAGGGTGGCCACCCTCCAGGGGCTCGGCGCCGGCGAGAAGATCGATGCCGTGCTGTTCGAGGGCCGTCTCGGCTACGTCGCCACCGGCAACCAGGCGGGCACCCTCTACGTGCTCGACCTCGGCGACCCTTCGCACCCGGCGCTCGCGGGCCGGCTCGCGCTCACCGGTCTCCCGTCGCTGCTGGAGCCCCTCGGCGCCGGCCTCCTGCTCGGGGTTGGCCAGTCGGCCGGCCCCGGCCTTCAGCCCGGAGGCCTTGAGGTCGAAACGTTCGACGTGGCCGACCTCGCCTCGCCGGTACTCGTGTCGCGAGATGCCCTCGGCAGGGGCACCATCTCGGCCGCCGAGGCCGACCCGCACGCCTTGCTGTGGTGGCCGGCCCGGCGGCTCCTAGTGGTCCCCGTGGAGGGCTACTCGGGGAACGCGCCTACGACCTTGGCCGAAGCCTTGTCGGTTGGGCCCGGCGGGGTGCTCAGCAAGCTCGCTTCGCTTTCCCAGCCAAAGCCGGCGGATTCCCAGCCAAAGCCGGCGGAAAGGTGCCCGGGCCTGCTGCGAACGGTCGTCGCCGGCAACGACCTGTACACGGTCTCGCAAGAGGGGGTCATGGCCTACGACGTAGCCACGTTGGCGCGCCTGGCCTGGTTGCCTTACCCGGTAGCACCTGGCGCGGCGGCGCCTCGGTCGTGATCGGCCCTGCTGGCCGGCGCCGGCACGGGCCGAGGTGGCAGCGTGGCCGCTCACCGGCCACTTCGGGGGCGCCGCTGGCCGGGCTGCCGCTGGCCGGGGCCGAACCGACTGGGGCCGAACTGGCTCCGGTCGAAGAGGCGCTGGCGACGGCCGGCACGCTCTCCGCCGGCCCAGCACCGGCCCGTCCTGTAACCGCCGGTGCTGTCGCGGCGGGGGCAGAGCCGGGACCGGTTTGGGCAGTGGAAGCCGGGCTGGTGGCCTCGGCCGCGGCCGGCGAAGCCAGAGCGGTGCGGTGGTTGCTCGACGAGGTGGCGCCGGTGGTGTACGGGTTCTTGTTCGCCCGGGTCGGCGGGGTCGAGATCGTCGCCGAGGACCTGTTGCAGGAGACCCTGCTCGAAGCGGTCCGCTCGGCCCACAATTTCCGGGGCGACGCCGCCGCCTCGACCTGGATGTGCGCCATCGCCAGGCGCCGGCTCGCCCGCTACTACGAGTCCGAGAGGCGGGCGGAGGCGGCGAGGCAGTCGCTGCGGCTCGTGGAAGGAGGGGCGGCCGCCGCCGGCGCCTCCGCGATTGCCGAGGCCGTCGAGCTCCAGGACGAGCTGGTGAGGGCGCTCGGTCGCCTGCCCCCCCTCCAGCGCCAGGTCCTCGTGCTCAAGTACATCGAGGCCTTGTCGGTGCAGGAGATCGCGGACCAGGTGGGCCGCAGCCGGGTGCAGGTCCAGTCGTTGCTGCAACGAGGCCGGGACGGCCTGCGCCGCCAGTTGGGAGGCCACGATGCCTGAAGACCGTGAAGGTTTCGAACAGCTGCTCGTAGGGGCCGACCGTCCTCGGCCCTTGCCGCCGGCGCTGCGTGCCCGGCTGGAGGAGGTCCTGGCCGGCGGGGCAGGTACCGGCGGGGCACCGGGCCCCTCGGGCGGCGCCGGTCTGGGGGGAGGGGCCCGGCCGCTTTCGGGCGAGGTCCGGGAGCGCCTGGAGAGCACCCTCCGCCCGGCGCGGGCGGGAGGGAAATGGAAGCTCGTCGCGGCTACCGTCGCCGCGGCCGCGGCCGCCGTCGCCGTCTTGGCCGGCGTGGTGGCGCCGGGGCTGCTCCACGGCCCCGGGA
>JBOGGK010000359.1:0-1781 GCA_050744045.1 Acidimicrobiales bacterium
GAAAAGCTGATCGCCTCTCTCTGAGACCGGTTGCTCCTGGCCTCGCCCGCTCGCCCGCTCGCCCGGTCGCCGGCCACCCCGGTCGCCGGCCACCCCGGTCGTCCGGCCGGCGGGGGGGGCGGTGCACCCAGCCGGTCAATAGCATTGCCTCCGTGGACCGGCTCGAACGCCTTGTCAACCTGGTCGTGGCACTGCTGGACACCCGCCGCCCGCTGACCAGGGAAGAGTTGCGCCAGCGGGTAGGGGGGTACAGCGGCGACGAGGAGAGCTTTCGCCGTAACTTCGAGCGCGACAAGGACCTCCTGCGCCAGATGGGCATCCCGTTGCTAGCCGAGCCGGTCGACCCCCACATCCCCGAAAGTGGCACCGGTTACCGGGTGCCCCGGGACCTCTACGAGCTGCCCGACCCCGGCCTCGACGACGACGAGCTCATGGCCTTGGGCTTGGCCGCCTCCGCCGTCGCCCTGGAAGGGGCCGAACAGGGGGCCGCCACTACTGCGCTCTGGAAACTGACTGCCGCCAGCCGGGCTGCGGCTGGGCGGGCTGCAACTAGCCGGGGCACGACCGCGGCGCAGGGCCCGGGCACGCCTGGCGCCCCAAGTGGCCCTACGGTCGAAGCTGGCCCTGAGGTCCGAACAGGCCCTGCGGTCGAAGCCGGCACGGCTGTCGAAGCCGGCACGGCTGTCGGAGCTGGCAAGGCTGTCGGAGCTGGCAAGGCTGTCGGAGCTGGCACAGCCGTCCCACCTGGCCCCGCCCAGGGCCCTTTGGTCGACGTGGTAGTGGACGAGAACGTGGCCAAGTTGTTCTCAGCCGTAGCCGAACGTCGCGCCGTTTGCTTCACTTACAACGGCGTGGACCGCCGGGTCGACCCCTACCGCCTCTCATATCGACAGGGCCGGTGGTACCTGGCCGGCTTCGACCGTTCACGGGAGGGCGAACGGCTATTCCGTGCCGACCGCATCAGCGGGCCAGTAACGCCGGAAGGGCCGGCCGGGGCGTTCGAGAAGCCAGCCGGTTCCGCTGCCGGGCCCCCGCCGCCCTGGCGCTTGGGCGACGACGAGGAAGTCCTGGTGGACCTTAAGGTCGACGCGGACTATGCGGGCTGGGTGCGCTCGCTCACCGGCGAGGGCGCCGTCGCCCGGGCTGAGCCCGACGGGACCACCCTTTTCCGCCTGCCGGTGACCAACCGGGCCGCTTTCTCGAGCTTCGTCCTCGGCTTGCTGGAACACGCCGAGGTCACGGCCCCGGCCGAAGCCCGCCACGAGATCATAGGCTGGCTGGAGCGCATGGCCATGCCGAGCCCGGCGGGGAACGTGGGACGGTGAGCCGGCCCCGTGCCGCCGAACGCCTGGCCCGCCTCCTCGTGATCGTGCCCTGGGTGGTGGCTCAGGACGGGCCGCTCGTGAGCGACGTATGCGAGCGGTTCCAGATATCCGAGCACGACCTCGTGGCCGACCTCAACCTGCTGTTCATGTGCGGCGTCTACCCGTACACGCCCGACGCGTTGATCGAGGTCGACATCGACGAGGGAAGGGTCTGGGTGCGCTTCGCAGAGTGGTTCCGCCGGCCCCTGCGCCTGACCCCTCCCGAGGCGCTCGCCCTGGTCGCCGCGGCCCGAGCCATGCTCGGCGTACCCGGTGCCGGAGTGGGTGAGGAGGCTGCGCAAAGTGCCACCGGTGCGGCGGGCCAGGCAGAGCCGGCGAGGGAGCGTGGGCTCGAGCCGGCGGCGGGCCGGGGGTCGCAAGGACCTCGGCACGGGCACCAGGCGTTGGCCAGTGCCC
>JBOGGK010000360.1:0-2208 GCA_050744045.1 Acidimicrobiales bacterium
GGCCGGCGGCCCGCCGCAGGCCGGCGGGCCCGTCTCCTGGCTGGCGTCGCTCGAGCGATTCGAAGCCCTCGCCGAACATCTCGCCGGCTAGACCGCGCCGGGACGCCCGAAGCCAGCGAGGCTCAGCCGTCGGTCACTTCGATGCGGATACGTTTGTTGCCCTTCCCCTTGGACTCGGTCTTGATCACACGGACCCGCCCGACTTCACCTGTCGAACGCACATGAGTCCCTCCGTCTGCCTGCCTGTCCAGCCCGACGATGTCGACGACCCGGACCTCGGCCACGGACTCGGGGACCCGGTTTACCTTGGTGCGGATAAGGTCCTCGTCGAGGACAGCCGCGCCTCTCGGCAAGAAGCTCACCTCAATCGGCCTGGCCGCCCTCAGCTCGGCGTTGACGAGGTCTTCCACCTCGGCGCCGAAGCCCTCGGGGAGAGGGTCGAACTCGAAGTCCATCCGGGCGCTGAGCGGCTCCATGTTCCCACCGGTGACGGCCTTGCCCCACTCGTTCCATATCACGCCGCAGAGCACGTGCAGAGCAGTATGGGTCCGCATCAGCTTGTAGCGCCGGTCCCAGTCGAGCTCCCCCCGTACGAGCTCACCGAGGGCAGGCCGCGGGCCGTCGCCGGCCAGGACGTGCCACACCTCGTCCCGGCCCTTGCTGACGTCTGCGACCGGAAGGCCGCCCAGCAACCCGGCATCGTGCGGCTGGCCACCGCCAGTGGCGTAAAAGGCGGTGCGGTCGAGCGCCAACCTACGGCCTTCGGTATCCACGGCTGTGACAGCTGCTTCGAACTCACGCAGGTAAGCGTCCCTCAGGTAAAGCATCTCGGTCCCCATACCTCTATTGTGGCCGCGCCCGGGGAGAGGCCTCTATTGGGGCCGCGCCCGGGGAGGGGCCAGTCATCTGGTGGCCACCGGCGTCCAGCCTGCCCTGATCCACCAACCAGGAGAGCGATTCGAAGACAGCTTCGAGAGATGTGTAGCGCGGGCGGTAACCGAGCGTCCCGGCCGCTTTCTCGGTGCTCATCGACGGGCAGTGAGAGATATGCTCCCAGGTATCGCGGGCGTCAGAGGCCTCCTGGCCACTTGACCAGCTCTCCCAAGGCCGGAACGACAAGTGTGCGCGCTGGCCGAACCAGCTCGCCACGGCCTCGGCGTAGCCCCGCAGGGTAAGGGCGCGCTCGGAAACGACATGGAAAGACTCTCCCGAGGCGCGGTCGGGGGCGCCCAGGGCCTTCATGAACGCCTGGGCCACGTCGTCGGCGTGGACGTGGTGGACCGTCTCCAAGCCGAAGTTAGGCAATGGGAGCTCGGTGCCCTTGGCCAGCCGCTCGAACACTTCGACGTTGAAGTTGCCTGCCGGGTTTACCGGGGGCCAGCCCGGTCCCACTATGTGGCCCGGGTGCAGCACGGTACAAGCCAGGGTGCCGCGGCGGGCCTCGGTGAGGAGCAGTTCTTCGATGGCTGCTTTTTGCACCCCGTACTCGCCGAAGGGAGTGCGCAGCGCGTCCTCTCTCACCGGTACTTCTTTAGGTGCGCCGTGCACCCAGATCGTGCCGCAGTGCAACAGGTAGCACCCCGTGGGCGCCAGCGCCTCGACCAGCTGGCGAGCCGAGGAGGCGGTGAAGCAGAGCAGGTCGATCACTGCCTCGGGACGAGCCGCCACCAGCCGTTCGCCAAAAGTGCCCGCCGCATCCTCGGCTGCCCGGTCAGCCTGGACGCGTTCGACATCTGCCCAGGCCGGGTGGTCGAAGTACGGGCGCCGAACGCCCCGGCTAAGGGCCACGACCTGGTGGCCGGCGGCGACGAGCCGGGGGACGAGGTAACTGCCGACGTGGCCGGTCGCCCCCACCACGACCACCCTCATCGCGTGGCCTTGCCGCTTGTAGGGGGCGCACCGGGCACCGCGCTGGATTTCCTGCAAACGAGCTCCGGGGGAACGACCACCCTGTCCCGCCTCGTCACCCCCGTCGTCAACTGGTCTACCAGTATCTGCACCGCGGCACGGCCCACCCCTCGGAAGTCCTGGCGGACCGTGGTTAGGGGAGGGGTGAAGTAAGCGGACTCGGGAGTGTCGTCAAAGCCGACCACCGCCACGTCTTGGGGCACATGGAGCCCTCGGTCGTGGAGCGCGAGGAGGACGCCCAAGGCCATGTGGTCGTTCGCCGCGAAGATGGCCCGGGCGCTCGGGATCTGGGCCAGGACC
>JBOGGK010000361.1:0-30487 GCA_050744045.1 Acidimicrobiales bacterium
GGCTATGGGCGCGACCACGTCCGATAAGACGTCGGTGCATATCCAGGCGAGCCCGGAGGCGGTCTACGCCCTCGTCAGCGCAATGCCGCGAATGGGTGGGTGGAGCCCCGAGTGCTACCGCTGCGGGTGGGCCCATGGCGACGGGCCATCGGTCGGTGCCGAGCTCAAGGGCTACAACCGGGTCGGCCCGGTGCGGTGGACGGCTGAGGGACGGGTCACCGCCGCCGAGCGCGGTCGAGAGTTCGCCTTCGTCACCCTCTATAAGGGTCGCCGGGAGGAAACCCCGCCGCAGAGCGGGCCGGGAGGACGTCGAACGGCTCATCTGTCGGGCAGGCCTACGCTGACGCGAGCGTCAATTGCGTCGAAGAGCAGCACTGGGACATCAAGGGCGGTCGCTCATGAAACCAAGTTGCGAGGACCGGCTGTCACTGTCAGTGGTGAGCCGCGGGGAGCGCGGCGGTGCGGGCTGTGGCGGGAGGGCGGCCGGCTCCCAGTCGGGTTGGCCCCCCGAGATATTCAATCCAATCGGTGCAGCGACGCCGGGACCAACCCACTAGGAAGGTGACGTGTACTACCTACTCCAATATGACGTCGTCGACGACTACACCGAGCGGCGAGCCCCTCACCGCGAGGAACACCTCGAGCTCGCTCGAGAGGCGCACGGGCGCGGGGAGCTCGTCCTGGCAGGTGCGTTCGCGAGCCCGGCCGATGGCGCGGCCCTCGTGTTCAAGGCGCACGATATTTCAGTTGTCGAGCGCTTTGCGGCAAATGACCCCTACGTCAAAGCGGGGGTCGTGACTCGTTGGAAGGCCCGCGAGTGGGCCGTGGTCGTAGGTGGCGAGTAGCCCTCGCCCGAGCTCGGCCCGGTTCTGGCCAGCGGGACCTCTGACCCTGCGGGCCATCGGCGCCCACAATCGCTACCAAAGCGTCGTAGAGAGCCTGGTCGGGCTCAGGAGCGTCCTCGGCCCGGCGAGAGAGCCCGCGGTGGTCACAGCAGAAGCGCCCGCCGTCGCGTGCGCGTGTCAGCTCATAGCGCTGCCCGAAAGCGTGTGCGGAGGTCGGATAGGCGCTCGACCGGCTCGTTAGCGAATACCAGCCGAAGGTAGCGATCGCCGCTGGGACCCCATCCCGTCATGGGCGTCGCGGCGACTTTGCCGAGGTTGAATAGTTGCTCTGAAGCCTCGGTGGGCTTGAGATCGAGTTGGGTGGTGTCGATGAGCAGTGACCAGCCTCCGTCTGGGCGGACGACCGGGTAGTCGGCGAGTTGGTCGAGGATGACCTGACAGCGCTCATGCCAGGTGCGGGTAGCGACTTCGATATCTGCGTCGGCGTCAGGCGCCGATAGGGCCGCTGCGACTGCTTGCTGGGCGATGCCGACTTGGCATACGACGTTGGTCATCCCGACGAGGGCGATGTCGGCGAGTATCTGGGCGGGTGCGACGATCCAGCCGATCCTCCAGCCGATCATGCGCAACTCTTTGGATGCTGAGCCGATCGTGATGACCCGATCGAATAAGGCCGGATGCCCGGCGGGGTGTACGGGTGCGCGCCCGTCGAAGCGGATGCGCTCCATCGCTGCGTCATAGATCACCCACGCGCCATGTTGCCGGACTGGCCCAGCGAGCGCGTCGAGGTGGCTTTGGTCGATCACAGCTCCGGTGGGCATTGCCGGCCCCATGAGCAGGACCGCTGCCGTACGGGGACCAACGGCGGCTGCGAGTTCCTGCGGATCGGTTCGCCAGCCGTTCGGTGTTGCTGCCGCGGGGACGTGTCGCGGGATCGCGCCGGCCAGACGAATGCGATTCACAAGACCGGCGTAGATCGGGTCGGAGATCACGACCTCGGACTCGGGCTCTGTGACCGCTAGGAGCGTGTTGAGTACGCCGTTGAGCCCACCAGCGACGCTCACGCATTCTCGGTCCGGGGCATATTCACGGCCGCTGAGACGTCCGACGTGCGCCGCGGCAGCCCGGCGTAGATCGTGATGGCCCTCAAACGGCAGGTAGCTGTTTGCTGCGTCGCTGTCAATCGCGCGGCGCGTAACGTCAAGTGCAACCTGTGGCGGTCGGAGGTCGGTGTCGAGGTTCTCCAAGCGAAGCATCTCCGGATCAGCGGCCTCGTCGGCTCTGTCGCCGACTAGGTTCACGCCGATCCCGGGGATGTGTTGCAGTCTGCTGACCACCATCAAGCCCTCCTCTAATCGACTGTTCCCGTTTCAACGAGTGCTGCATCCGATGTGCTTCCGCCGAGTGCGGCCAGGACCATGTCGAGGGTTCGAGTAAGACGCGTGGAGGAGGAGTGGGGCTAGGTGGAATCGAACCACCGACCTCAGCATTATCAGTGCTGCGCTCTAACCGGCTGAGCTATAGCCCCAGGACCAGGGCCCGCCTGAGAGCCCCTGCCGGGCTGCTCCCCAGGCAAGGCCCCAAGCCTAGCGGCGGAGGTGTCCTGGTCGCTCACGACCACCACCTGGGCCCCGCCGACGATGTCGCTGATCAAGTTGTAGAGCACCGCCGCGAGGACGTTGAAAAGCAGGCCGATGAGGCACAGCGCGCCCCCGATCGCCGCCCCGTACTCCAGGGCAACGAGGGGATGGAGCTGGAACGAGGTAAGGGCGAACAGCGAGCGGATGAGCTTGTCCAGGGTGTCGATGACGCCGAAGGCGGCCGCCACGTTCCACAGCACCGTGCCCGCCACCAAGACCACGATGAGGACGCAGAGGTAAAAGGCGATGGAGACCTTGGCCACGCTCCAGACGTCGACCCGTCGGACCACGCGCCGGCCGCGGCGACCTGCCACCACTTTGGGACGACCATTGGCCACCCTGGGAGGTGGTAGAGCATACTGGCCCCGAGGCCCTGGGGGGAGGGGCCCGGCGGGTGGGCGGGGCCGCTGGGGGCCCATCAACTGCGTCTGGTCCCCCGGCCGCAGGCGGCCAGGTGCCCCCGGGGGGAACGGGCCACGGCCGGGCCACGGCCGGCCTCCCGAGGAGCGCGGGGACCCCCCTCCCCGTTGCGCAGGGGGGTAATAGCCTCCCGGGCCCGGAGGACCGGCATAGCGCGAGGTTGCCGGGCCGGAATGCTCGGCCCAACCTGCGGGCACGGGGCCGCCGTCGGACTGCGGCCGGGCCGGTGGGACTCTAGCTGTGCCGGGCCGGCCGGGCGGGCGGGGCACAGGGTCGGACACTAGTCCTCCTCTACGGCGAGCACGGGCGCCACCGAGGCCACCGTCTGGCCCGGGTCGAGGCTCACCACCCTCACGCCTGTGGCGTCGCGTCCCTGGCTGGAGATATCGCGCGCCGCCAGGCGCACGACGACGCCGGCAGACGAGATCACGAGGATCTCGTCCTCCAAGCCCACCGTGAAGGCGGCGGCGACGCCCCCCCGCTTGCCGGTAAGACGAATCCCCCGCACCCCCTGCCCCCCGCGGCCTTGGCGGTGGAAATGGTGGAGTTGCGTCCGCTTACCATAGCCGGCGGTAGTTACGACCAGGATGCTGGTCTCGTCGCGGGCAATGTCGGCGGCGACGACCTCGTCGCTGGCGCGCAGGGCCATGCCCCTCACCCCGGCGGCGTCACGACCCATCGCCCTGACGTCCGACTCCGAGAACCTGATCGTCTGACCTGATCGGCTCACCATGAAGATGTCATCCTGCCCTGTAGTGACGATAACAGCTACCAGTTCATCACCTTCGCGCAGATTGAGCGCTATTAGGCCGTCCCGCCGGCTTCTGTCGTACTCCGAAAAAGCAGTCTTTTTGACCTGGCCGTGCCTGGTAGCGAAGAACAGGTACCGGTCGGACTGGAACTCGCGGGTGTCTATGAGGGCCTGGACCCGCTCCCCGGGGGCCAGGGGCAAGAGGTTGACGATGGCAGTCCCCCGGGACGTCCGCTCCTGAACAGGCAGCTCGTAGGCCCGCAAGCGGTAGACACGGCCGAAGTTGGAGAAGAACAGCAGGTAGGCGTGGGCTGTCGTGTGGATGACCTTGGCCACAATGTCTGCCTCGCGCAGGTTGGTCCCCCGCATGCCCCGGGTACCCCTGCCCTGGGTCCGGTAGGTGGACGCCGCCACCGCCTTGATGTAGCCAGCCCGGCTCATGGTGACGACCAGCTCGCCGTCTTCGATGAGGTCCTCTGCCGACATCTCGCCCGGGTCGAAGGTGACGACCGCTTGACGGGGGGTGGCAAAGCGTGCCTTGATCTCCCCCAGCTCGCCCTTCACGACGCCGTCCAGCAACGCCCGGTCGGCCAGGATGGCCTCCAGCTCAGCGATCGTCTGGCGCAGCTTGGCCATCTCCTCGTTGAGGTCGGCCCGGCCCAGGCGGGTGAGGCGAGAGAGTTGCATATCCAAGATGTGCTCGGCCTGGACCTCGCTAAACTCGAAAGGCGCCGCCATAAGCCTGTCCCTGGCTTCGCCCCGGCCTTCCGAGGCCCGGATCGTAGTGATGATGGCGTCGATCATGTCGAGCGCCTTGAGCAGGCCCTCAACGATGTGGGCGCGGGCGCGGGCGCGGCGTAGGCGGTACTCGGAGCGCCGCGTCACCACCTCCACCTGGTGGGCCACGTAAGCCTCGAGCGCGCTCTTCAAGTTGAGGGTGCGCGGCCCTCCGTTGACCAGGGCCACCATGTTGACCCCGAAACTTGTCTGCAGAGGGGTCAGCTTGTAGAGGTTGTTGAGGACGACATTCGCGTTGGCGTCCCGCTTGAGCGGGATGACGATCTTGGTGTCCACCCCCGAGGACAGGTCCTGGATATCGCGTACGCCGTCCAGTTCGTGGCTGTTGACCAAGTCGGCAATGCGCTCTTGGATAGCCCTCGGGCTCGCCTGGTAGGGCAGCTCGGTGATGACTATCTGCGCCCCGCCGCGCGTCTCTTCGATCGTTGCCCGCGCCCTCATGCGGATGGAGCCGCGACCGGTCCGGTAGGCGTCCATGATCCCCTGCCGCCCGAGGATGAACCCGCCGGTCGGGAAATCGGGGCCCTTCACGTAGCGCATGAGCTCGTCAGTGGTCGCTTCGGGGTGGTCGATCAGGTACGTTGTGGCGTCGATCACCTCGCCCAGGTTGTGGGGCGGGATGTTGGTCGCCATACCGACAGCAATGCCCTGGCTGCCGTTCACGAGCAAATTGGGGAACCGTGAGGGCAGGACGGTGGGCTCGTCGTCCTCGTTGAGGTAATTGCGAGCCACGTCGACGGTTTCTTCGTCGATGCCCTCGAGCATGTGGACCGCCAGCGGGGACAGCCGGCATTCGGTGTAGCGGGCAGCAGCGGGCGGGAAATCGGGGGAGCCGTAGTTACCGTGGAAATCGACCAAGGGGTCCCGGAGGCTGAACGGCTGCGCCATCCTCACCAGCGCGTCGTAGATGGCGACGTCGCCGTGAGGATGGAACTTGGCCATCGTCTCCCCAGTGACCTTGGCGCACTTGACGTGAGGCCGGTCAGGACGGTAGTTCTGGATGTGCATCGTGTACAGGATGCGCCTGTGCACCGGTTTCAGCCCGTCCCTGGCGTCGGGCAACGCTCGTTGGACGATGACGGACATGGCGTACTCCAAAAAGGAGCGCTCCATCTCGACGTTTATCTCTACGGGTTGCACCCCGGTTGAGCGGCCGTCGCCGTCGTCCGAACCGCCGCCGGGAACAAGTACGTCTGTCATCTATATGTCCAGGAACCGTATCTCGCTGGCGTTGTCGACGATGAACCGCTTGCGCTGCTCCACGTCGTCCCCCATGAGCACGCTGCACGCCTCGTCGGCAATGGCCGCTTGCTCGATCTCGACCCGGAGCAGGGTCCGCTGCGCGGCGTCCATAGTGGTGCTCCCGAGCTCGTGCCAGTCCATCTCACCGAGGCCCTTCAGCCGGTTGAACTCGGCTTTGTGATTGGGCCTCTCGGCCAGGAAGCGCTGCCGCGCCGCCTCGTCTTTCAAGTAGACCTTCTCTTTGCCCACCGTCGTCGAGAACAAAGGCGGCTGGGCGCAGTACACGTGGCCCTCCTCGACCAGAGGCATCATCTGGCGGAAGAAGAACGTGAGCAACAGGGTGCGTATGTGGCTGCCGTCCACGTCCGCGTCCGCCAGGATAATGACCTTGTGGTACCTGATCTTGGCCACGTCGAAGTCCTCGCCCACACTGGCACCGACGGCGGCCACCAGGGCTTGGATCTCGTTGTTCTTGAGCATCTTGTCGACCCTGGCCCTCTCGACATTCAGGATCTTGCCCCGGATCGGCAGTATCGCCTGGTTGTCGGGGTTGCGGGCACGGACCGCCGAGCCTCCCGCCGAGTCACCCTCGACAATGAACAGTTCTGCCGCCCTCGGGTCTCGGGTGCGGCAGTCGGTGAGCTTGCCGGGCATCCCCGCGCCTTCCAGGGGCGACTTGCGCCTGGTCGCCTCCCGGGCGTCCCTCGCCGCCATCCGTGCCCTGGAGGCCTGCACCGCTTTCACCACCACCGCCCGACCCTCGGCTGGGTTCTCCTCCAGCCACTCCGAGAGCTTCTCGTTGGTCGCCCGTTCTACCAACGAGCGCATCGAAGTGTTGCCAAGCTTCGCCTTCGTCTGTCCCTCGAACTGGGGCTCTCGCAGTTTGACCGACACGATGGCGCACATGCCCTCGCGGATGTCTTCCCCGAGCAGGTTGTCGTCCTTGTCCTTCAACGGGCCTCGGGCGCGAGCGTACTTGTTGACGACGTTGGTGAGGGCCTTTTTCAGCCCCTCCACATGGGTACCGCCCTCGACCGTGGCGATGCCGTTGGCGAAACCGTGGAGGCCCTCGTTGTAACCAGTGTTCCACTGGAGCGCCACCTCGACTTCGCCTTCGTCGCCTTGCACCTTGAAATACGCAACCTTCTTGAACAGTGGGACCTTGGTGGCATTGAGGTGCTTCACGAAGTCGACGACGCCGCCTTTATAGCAGTAGGTGAGCGGAGCAAGGCCGCCTTCGCGTTCGTCCCTGAAGTTGATCTCGAGCCCGGCATTCAAGAACGCGTACATCTGCAGGCGCTCGAGCACGGTCTGGGACAGGAAACGGACCTCTTCGAAAATGGAGGCGTCGGGCCAGAAGGTGACGGTCGTGCCCCGCCGGCCACGGGGGGAAGGGCCGACGACTTCCAATTGTCCCAGGGGCTTACCTCCGTCCACGAACTCCATACGGTGACGAAGGCCCTCACGGTCGATCTCGACCACGAGATGCCGGGAGAGGGCGTTGACCACCGAGACGCCGACCCCGTGTAGCCCGCCCGACACCTTGTAACCAGATCCTCCGAACTTGCCGCCCCCGTGCAACTTGGTCAACGCGATCTCGACACCCGACAACTTGTACTGCGGGTTGATATCGGTGGGTATGCCTCGGCCGTTGTCCACCACACGGCAGCCGCCGTCGGCCTGCAAGACGACGTCGACGCAGGTGCAGTGCCCGGCCATGGCCTCGTCGACCGAATTGTCCACGACCTCCCAGACCAGGTGGTGGAGGCCACTTGAACCAGTGGAGCCGATGTACATGCCAGGCCGCTTCCTCACCGGGTCCAAGCCCTCCAGCACCGACATGTCCCTCGCGGAGTACCTACCGTTGAAAGCGCTCAACTGCTCTTCGTCGACCTTGGTCATCTTCCAGCCTTCGTCTGTCTCGGCTCGCTATGTTCCACGCTTATAGGCCCACGGCGCGGGAAACCGCTCGCGGGCAAAATTGGGGTACACCCAAGGGTCTTGAGGCTCAGTACCGAGCCGCCAACCACACCTTTTATTGTACCAGCCCCCGCCCCTCAGGGGCGTTCTGCGGGCCTCCCCCGGGGCTCACGCGCACCGCCACCGACCTCACCCCGGGGGCTACCGCCCCCACCCTGTCCAGGAGCTGGGCCGACAAGACGCGCAGCTGGGAGGCCCAAGCATGGTGGTCAGTAGCGACGACGAGCACACCTCTGTGCAAAGACAAAGGCCAGGCGTGCGCCGCAACCTCAGCGCCGACAAGTTCCGCCCAGCGCTCGGCCAGTGCCGACAGCTCCCACGCGCCCTCGAACCCCAACCGTCGCGCTGCCTCTGGCAGCGAGGCCGTCACCGGCTTCGGCTCGCTGCCGGTACCACAACGGGGCTGTGCTCGCTCGCCGGGGCGGCGGTCGCTCTTGCCGGCCACGGCCGGTGCACTACGCCTGCGGTGCGCCGGCGTGATAGAGCGCGCCCCGGCTCACCCTGACGTGGTCGGCGACCGCCAGGTCGGGTGGAATTGCACCCGCCGCCGTGACCAGGCTCTGGCCCTGGGGTAAGCAGGCAGCCAGTGCCGCACAGCGGCCCGGGTCCAGTTCGGAGAAGATGTCGTCCAACAGCAGCACCGGGCTCGTCCCCCGGCGCGCTGAGACCAGGCAATGCCCGCCCAGGCGCAGCGCCAGCGCCAGGCTCCTCTGCTCTCCCTGGGAGGCCTGGCTACGTGCGGCCAGCCCGTCCAGCGTCAGGCGCAACTCGTCACGCTGGGGCCCCACGACCGTGACCCCGCGGCGCAGCTCTTCTGCCCTCGACTCCGTCAACGCGGCCAAGAGCGTCCCGCTCCAACTGCGCTCGTAGTGTAAACCGATCACCCCCCGCCACCCACCCGGGCCCGTTAGCACTAACCCGGTCAAGCGCCCGTAAGCCGAGACGACCTCGGGTTGCAACGCGAGGACGACCGACTCGCGAGCCTCGGCCACGGCTTCGCCCACGCTAGCGAGCTTGGCGTCCCATACTTCGAGGGTGCCCACCATACTGGCCCGCAGCGAGCCGTTCGCCGATTTCAACAGAGCATTGCGCTGCTTGAGTACTCGTTCGAGCTCGGAGCAAGCTGCGCTATGGCGGGGTTGCAACGCGACGGCCAACCCGTCCAGGAATGCCCGCCGCCCCTCTGGGCCGCCTTTCACGATCTCGATGTCACCAGGTGAAAAAACCGTGACAAGTACCGCCCCCAACAGATCTTCGCTGCGACGGACCACTTGGCGGTTCAACCTGGCCTTGTCTTTGCCTGTCAAGCTCAGCTCGACCTCTACCAGCGCCCGCCGGCCCTCGCGCTGCGCCTCGCCCCGCAGGACTGCCTGGTGGGCACCGTTGCGCACCAAAGCAGGCGTCGGCGCCCCCCGGAAGCTCCGCAGCGTCGCCAAGTAGCCAACCGCTTCCAAAAGGTTCGTCTTACCTGCGCCGTTGTCGCCTTGGAACAACGTGACACCTTCGGACGGCGGCGCCAGTTCCGCAGCCTCGTAATTGCGGAAATCTGCCACAGTCAAGTGCTCTAGGTGCACGCTATGCCTGTACAGGCTGAGTAGGCGAGCCTAAGTCAAGCAACACGCACCGGCATCAGCAGGTAGAGGTAATCAGCCTTGTCAGTCGGCTTCAGCGTCGCTGGCTTCATGGCGTCCACCGTCTCCAGCAACACCTCCTCGCCGCCCACGCCGTCTACGCCCTCGGCGAGGTACTGAGGGCTGAAAGCGATGGTCATCTCTGCCCCCTCGTACTTTGCGTCCACTTCTTCCACTGCTTGACCCCAATCGTTGGTTATGACGCTGAGCTGGACGGTATCGGGGCGCAACGTGATGCGGGCCGGGATGGTGGCATCGCGTGCCACAAGCCTGACCCGGCGGATGGCGTCGAGGAACGGCTCCCGAGCCACCACCAACTTGTTCGGGTAGTTGAACGGGATCAGCTGCCGGTAAGGGGGGAAGTCACCTTCGATCAGGCGCGTCGTAAGCTTGACCTGGCCCACCGAGAACCGGACGTCGTGAGCGCCGAGCTGGATGTCGACCTGGCTCGTTTCCGCGTTCAGCAATCGCTGCAGCTCCCCCAGCGCCCTCGAGGGGACGAGCACCTTCTGGCCCTCCGCCAGGACCCCCTGGGCACCCGGTAGGTCCTTTACCGCTAACCGGTACGAGTCCGTAGCGACCAGCCGGAGGCCGTCGGCTTCGGAGGTCATCAGCACCCCAGTGAGCACAGGACGCGTGTCTTCTGAGGACGCGGCCCGCACCACCTGCCGGAGCGCCTCAGCCAACCCCGCCGTCGGCAACGAGGTGCTCGGCCCGCTGGCCGAGGGCAGGTGCGGGAAGTCGCCCGCCCGATAGGGTCGCAGCATAAACTGCGACCTGCCCGCGGAGACCTGCACCTCCTCATCGTCGCCTTGCACCAAGACCGCGCCAGGCTCGAGCGCACGGGTGATATCCGCAAGGAGCCGCCCGGGTACTACCACCACACCGTCGCCCAGGCCAGCCACCCGGACCGTGGTGGACATCGTGATGTCCTGGTCAGTCCCGGTCACTTCCAACATATCCCCGTTCAAGCTGAGCCGGCTACCGGCCAGCGCGCCGGCGCTGCTCGAGCGCCCTGACCCAGCTCGCCCCGCCGTGGTCAAGGCTTCGAGGAGGTTGTCACGCTCGCATCGGAACTTCACTCTGTCGGCGCTCCTCTACTAGTTAAAAAGATTTAAAGATCCATAGCAGTAGTAGTAGTGCTGTGGATTGTGGATAACGGTGCGTTGGGGCTGGTAGGCACGGGTGGGGCAGTGCGACCCCTTGTGGAGGGGTTGGGGGCACAGGAGAGGGCCGGCGGGTGCTCGTTGTGGATAAGGCGGGAGTTGTCCGCCGAATTACAACGTCCCGGCACAAGATATCCAGGGACCGTAGCGGCCCGCTCACCCGCCGGCCTTGATCTTGTGGATGAGGTCGGTGACTTGCTCGTAGATTTGGCGCTTTTCGCCCATCAGGCGGGCGATCTTTTTCTGGGCGTGCATCACGGTGGTGTGGTCACGGTCGCCGAACTCGCGTGCGATGGCGGGGTAACTGTAGTCGGTCAGCTCACGAAAAAGGTACATGGCGGTTTGGCGGGCCGCGACCAGAGGGCGGCGCCGGCTCGGGCCGCAGACCTCTTCGACAGTCAGGTCGAACATTTTCGCCGTCGCCTCCAGGATTTGCCTCGCCGTGACTTGCTTGGGCGCGCTGGCCGCGATGACGTCTGAGAGCACGTCCTGGGCGAGTTGGGCGGTCACTGGTACGCGGTGGATGCTGGCGAAGGCTGACAGGCGGATGAGCGCGCCTTCGAGCTCGCGAATGTTGTCCTTGATGTGCGTGGCGATGAGCTCGAGCACGTGCTCGGGGACGGTGAGCCTCTCGCCTTCTGATTTCTTGCGCAGGATGGCTAAGCGGGTCTCGAGCTCGGGGGGCTGGATGTCTGTTATGAGACCGGACTCGAAGCGGCTCCGCAGCCTGTCTTCCAGCGTGGCTATCGCACGGGGATGGCGGTCGGAGGAGATGACTATCTGCTTCTCGGCCTCGTAGAAGGAGTTGAAGGTGTAGAAGAACTCTTCCTGGGTTTCTTTCTTACCCTCGAGAAGCTGGATGTCGTCGACGGCCAAGACGTCATAGGCGCGGTAGCGGCGCTTGAACGCGGTCTGGCCGTGGGTACGGATCGAGTCGATGAACTCGTTGAGGAACGTTTCCGTGGAGACGTAGCAGACGTTGAGGCCAGGGAAGTTCTGGTAGACATAGTGCCCAATGGCGTGCAGCATGTGCGTTTTGCCGAGGCCTGATGCACCATAGATGAACAGGGGGTTGTAGGCCTTGGCGGGTTCTTCGGCCACGCGTTGCGCGGCGGCGTGGGCGAAACGGTTGGAGGCACCGATGACAAATGCCTCGAAGGTGTAGCGGGGGTTCAAGCTTGACCGGTCGCGACGGTCGGTGCGGGCGGGCTGGCCCACCGGCGTGCTGCGGGGCGGCGTGTAGCTGGCGGCGGGGGGCTGAGCGGGGGCGGCCGCAGCAAGCGGCCACGGGGCTCCAGCGGGCGAGGTCGAGGCTGAGCCCGACGAGGCCGGGCTGACTGCTCCGGCTGCATAGACGGGGTCTTCGGGGCCGGGCTCGTCGAGGCCGGGCCGGACGACGAGCTCCAGGTCGGGCGCAGCGATGCTGGTGGCCTCGGCCAGTACTTGTTGGATGAGGGGTTGAAAGCGGGTAAGGACCAGCTCGCGGACCATAGAGTTGGGGGCGGCCAGGACGAAGTGGGAGCCGGAAGCCTCCAGTGGCACCAGGGGGGCCAGCCATGCGTTCCAAGTCGGTTCGGGGACTTGGTGGCGGAGGTTGGCCGAGCAGGCGGCCCAGAGCTCTGTCAGATCGCTCATCTCCCGGTCACGGCTGTAAAGCTCACCTAACCCCACGATCCTGTCGACAACTTGTGGAGATCGGGCCGGGCCGGGTGGGCGGCCGCTGTCAAGTTCCCACCCGGGGCCGGGGAAGGGCCGGTCTCTTTGAACTAGGTTTTACCTCCGCTGGTACAACTGCTCGTGCTCGGGCGCAGGCTGGTCGTAGGGAGTTGACGCTAGCACCTCGGGCCGAGCCCGGCGAGGCCGGGAGGCCTCCGTTATCGAACAGGGGTTCGCTATAGTTGCAGCTGTGAGGTCCTTGAGCGGGCTCGGTCCCCAGGCAGGGGGCGGCAATCCACGGGAAATCAACAACATGTTCCCCCTTTCGTCCCACAGGCACTGGCAGCAAGGGTAGTGCCCATGGCGCCCACTGTCACCGAGATGCGCGAGCGGCCTCCGCTCGCCCGGGCGCGCTTGGACCGTGTGCCGCCGCACGACCTGCAGGCTGAGGAGTCCCTGTTGGGGGCCATGCTGCTTTCGCGTGATGCCATCTCGGCGGCGGTCGAACGGTGCAAAGCGGGCGATTTTTACCGGCCCTCCCACGGGCACATCTTCGATGCGATCTGTTCGCTTTACGCACAGGGCGAGCCAGCCGACCCCGTGACGGTGGCCGACGAGCTCAAGCGAGCCGACCTGCTCGACGCGGCGGGGGGCGCGGGCAACCTCGTCGCGCTCGAAGCCAATACCCCCGCGATCGCGAATGCTGGTCGTTATGCACGCATAGTCGAGGAGCACGCCCTTTTACGCCGGCTCATCGGGGTCGCGGGCGAGATCGCCGAGATGGGCTACTCGTTGCCCGAAGACGTGGCCGCTGCTTTGGACCGGGCCGAGGCAATGGTCTTCGACATCGTCGAGCGCAGGGTAACCGATTCGCTGAAGCCGTTGCGGGAGCTTCTCGCTGCGAGCCTCGATCATCTGGAGGCGCTGTACAACCGCGGGGACGCCATCACGGGGGTACCCACTGGCTACACGGACCTCGACGAACGCTTGTCCGGGCTGCAACCGAGTGCCCTGGTAATAGTGGGGGCGCGGCCCTCGATGGGCAAGACGTCGTTCGCGTTGGGCATAGCGGCCCATGCTGCGATTGCAAAGCAGCACCCAGTGCTGTTCTTTTCACTGGAGATGAGCCACCTCGAGCTCACCCAGCGTTTGCTGTGCTCAGAGGCGCGAGTGGACTCGTCGCGGATGCGCAACGGCAAGTTGCACGAGTCCGACTGGCCCAAGGTGGTGAACGCCATCGGGAAGTTGGGTGAGGCCCCGCTTTTCATAGACGACAACCCCAACCTGACGGTGATGGAGATAAGGGCCAAGGCGCGGCGCCTGAAGAGCAGGGAAGGACTGGGCCTGATCGTCGTCGACTACCTGCAGCTCATGTCTGGGCACGGCTCTGCCGAGAACCGCCAAGTTGAGGTGTCGGAAATAAGCAGGGGCCTCAAGATCTTGGCTCGGGAACTGGCCGTGCCTGTGCTTGCGCTGTCTCAGCTGTCGCGCAACTTGGAGGCACGCGCTGACAAGCGCCCGGTCTTGGCCGACCTGAGGGAATCGGGCAGCCTGGAGCAGGATGCCGACGTCGTGCTGTTCATATACCGGGACGAGTTGTACAACAAGGACTCGCAGGACAAAGGCACCGCCGAAGTAATCGTGGCCAAGCACCGCAACGGCCCGACTGGGGTGACGCAACTGGCCTTTTTGGACCACTTCACGCGCTTCGCCAACATGGCCCGCGTTTGACCCGGGCTTCGGCTGCGCTAGGTGCGAGTGCCGGTGGGCCGGCCATAGCCCACCGGCACCGGTCTTTTGCTGAGCGGCGCTACGTCCTCACAACCTCGACGGTTACGGGGAACTCGACGTCGACATGGAGCCGGAGGGGTACCTCGTGGGTACCGAGGGCCTTGATCGGTTCGGGGAGGTGGAGCTTGGAGCGGTCTATCTGCACCCCCGCCTGTTCGGCTACGGCATCGGCGACGTTGGCGGTCGTGACCGACCCGAACAGCTTTCCCTCGGGACCGGCCCGCATCGGGATCCGGATGACATGCTGGACGAGGCTGCGGGCCACGCTCTCGGCCACTTGGCGGTCGTGGGCGTCTTTGATCTCACGTGCCTGGCGCATGCCCGCAGCCTGCTCTGAGATACCCTCGTTGGCCACGATCGCGTGGCCCTTGGGTAGGAGGTAGTTGCGGGCGAAGCCGTCGGCCACGTCGCAGATGTCGCCTCGCTTGCCGAGCTTCGCGACATCAGAGCGGAGCACGACGCGCATCAGGCTTCGACCTGTTCGGGCTCGGCAGGAAGCTCTTCAGCCGCGGGCTCTTCGGTGACGGTGGCCTCCAAGTCCACGGTTTCGCGGCTGACCGGGGCGCGGGCGCGGCCCGGGCCCCTTTCGCTCGCGGTCCTCTGTAGGTAAGGCAGGAGGGCTAGCTCCCTTGCGGTCTTGATGGCCACTTGGACGTCCCGCTGGTGCTGGGAGCAGTTGCCCGTGACGCGGCGAGACCTGATCTTGCCCCTTTCGCTCATGAACCGCCGGAGCAGGCCGACATCTTTGTAGTCGACCCGCTCGGCGTGCTCCTTGCAGAAAATGCATACCTTCTTCTTGCCGCGTGGGCGCGCTTCTTTTGGCGCCCGCTTTGGGTTGCGGTCCCGGTCGTTGGTGCGTGCCATCGGTTCTAGAAAGGCTCCTCGTCCTCGTGGCCCCCACCGTAAGCCGCCGGGGCGCTCGCGGGTGCCGGCCCTGCATCGTAAGCCGCCGGGGCGCTCGCGGGTGCGGGGCGCTGGTATGCCGGGTCGCGAGGAGCGTGGGTTTCATGGGCGGCGTGGCCCTCGCCGTTGGGGCTGTCCGGGCTGCGGCGCTCGTTGCGCGTGACCTGGACGGTGGCCCACCGCAGGCTGGGCGCGATCTCTTCGGCGGTGATCTCCACCTTGGAACGCTTGTCGCCGTCCTGGGTCTCCAAGCTCCGCTGGTCGAGCCGGCCCGTCACCACGACGCGGGTGCCCCGGCCGAGCGATGTAGCCGCGTTTTCCGCGAGCGTCCCCCAGCAGACGACGTCGAAGAACGATGTCGACTCCCGGCGCTCCTGGCTCTGGCGGTCCGTCCAAGAGCGGTTTACGGCGACCCCGAAAGTGGCGGTCGCTTGACCATTAGGGGTGAAGCGGAGTTCGGGCTCCCGCGTGAGGTTGCCCACGATGCTGACCGTGTTGTCTTGTGCCATATTTATGCTCCGTTCGTGCTGGCGGCCTCGGCAGGGGTGCCTGCGTCGGTGCCCACGGCTGTGGTCTCAGGGGAAGGTGCCCGGCGCGAGCGGCCGGCGGCGCCCTCGGGGAGCCTCATCACCTTGTGCCGGATGACCTCGTCGGCCAGGTGGAGCTGGCGTCCGAGGTCGGACAAGGCGGCGGGCTCGGCGTTTGCCTCTATCACCACGTAGTAGCCCTCGCTTTGGTGGTGCACAGGGTAGGCCAAACGACGTTTGCCCCAAGGGTCTGCGGTGACCGACTTGGCCCCCGCAGCGGTCAACTGCTGGGTAAAGCGGTCGACGAGAGCTCGGACGGCATCCTCTTCCAGGCTGGCGTCCAAGATGAGCATGACTTCATAGGGCCGCATAGGCGGCTCACCTACCTTTCCCTGTGGACGGGGCGGGCGGCACACGCCGCCAGCCGAGGCTCCGGGCCGTCCGGAGCAGGGCCTGCTGGTTGCGACTGCCATCGTAGCTGACGCCTGCGGTCGTCCCATCCCCACCACCATGCCACCAGCCGGTGACCGTTAACCGCTGGCCGGCCGCAGGGCAATGTTACTGCGTGTCCCCTGGCTGCTGGTTGGTGCGCCGGTCGTCAGCCCTTGCCGGCCCGGGTGGGGCGCTTGCCCGCCGGGAGGCAGTGACCGAGAAGACCTGGGAGAGGTGGTTCCAGGCGCAGCTGGGGCAGACCTCGACCACGTAGCAGGCCAAGTCCCGGCCTGGGGAAGCCAGGCGGTCCAGCTCCTTCTGGGAGGCCACGCAGCGGCCCGAAGGCGGGATGCGGGGGCCGAAGACGTACGAGACCAGACGGAGCTTCACGTCTTCGCAGATGGGGCAATCCTCCTGGGCTTCTTCGCCTGCTGCCGCGGCGGCCCGTAGCAACTCGGGGTGGGCATCGCAGACGTCGAGGCGTGAAAGGTGCCCCTTGCGGTACTCGTTGACCACGACGTTGCGGGCCAAGCGGTAGTCGACTTTGCCGAGCACGCGGAACGCCGACCCGGCCCCGGACGCGGCCTTGGGCAAGAAGCTCATTGCCATAGGGCGACCACGACAGATAAGAGTACCTGCATCTCCGGTGCTTTAGCGGTGCCGAGGCGGTCGCGAGCGGCTAGGTACCGCCGGGCCGGCGCGCTTCGGGCTGGCTCGCCCACCACTCGTCGAGCAACCTGGTCGCTTCGCCCCGCTCGTGCGGTCCCTCTTCCAGGCGCAACTCGAGCAGGTAGGCAAGGGCGCGGCCGACCAGCGGGCCCGGTGCCAGCCCCAGGTGGGCCATCACGTCGCGGCCGTCCATGTCCGGCCTGATCGCCGCCAGTTCCTCTCTTTCCGCCAGCTCGGCGACGCGGCGCTCGAGCTCGTCCATGCGCGCGGCAAGCTCCCTGGCTCTTGCCAGGTTGCGGGTGGTGGAGTCTGAGCGCGTGAGCTCGTTGAGCGGGCCGAGCAGGTCCCCGACGTCGCGCACGTACCGGCGGACCGCGCTGTCAGTCCAGCCCATGCCGTAGGTGTGGAAACGAAGGTGCAGCTCGACGAGCTTGCTCACTTTTTCGATGTCCCCGGTCGGGTAGCGCAGCGCTTTCATGCGGTCCCGGGTCATCCGGGCCCCTACCAGCTCGTGGTGGTGGAAGCTGACCGTGCCCCCCGGGCCGAAGGAGCGGGTCTTGGGCTTGCCGATGTCGTGGAAGAGGGCGGCCAAGCGCACCGTCCGCTCGGGCCGGGCGCGCGCCACGACGGCGATGGTGTGGGCGAGCACGTCTTTGTGCCGGTGGGCCGGGTCCTGTTCCAAGGCGAGGGCGGGCAGTTCGGGCAGGAACTCCTCTGCCAAGCCGGTGCGGACGAGGAACCAGAGCCCGGCCGAGGGGTCGGGAGCGACGATCAGCTTGTCGAGCTCGTCTCGCACGCGTTCGTCGGAGATGATGTCCAGGCGCCCGCGCAGGCGGGTGACCGCGGCGAAGAGCTCGGGCTCGGGGTCGAGCTCGTAGGCGGCGATGAACCGGGCGGCCCGCAGCATCCGCAAAGGGTCGTCAGCGAACGATTCCTCGGGGGCAAGGGGGGTCCGCAGCCGTTTGGCGGCCAGGTCGGCGACCCCGTTGAGCGGGTCCACCAGCGCCAGGCCCGGTAACGACAGCGCCATCGCGTTGACGGTGAAGTCGCGCCGTGAGAGGTCGGCTTCCAATGCGGTCGAAAAGGCGACCTCTGGCTTGCGCGAGGAAGCGCCGTAACGCTCGGCCCGGTGTGTGGTGACCTCGATGCGCTGCCTGGCCTTGGCCGCACCTATGGTGCCGAAGCGCTTTCCCTGCGCCCAGATGCTGTCTGCCCACGGGGCGAGGATCTCCTCGGTGCGCGAAGGCAGGGCGTCGGTCGTGAAGTCGAGGTCGCCGCCCGGGGCGAGCCGGTCCGCCAGGGCGTCGCGCACTGCCCCCCCCACAAGGTAGAGATGGGCACCTGCGGCTTCGAACAGCCGCGCCAGCTCGTTGGCCGTCCTCAGGGTCGGCTTCAACCTCTCCGGCACCACACGAGCGAGCCTAGGAGCCCCCCAGCGGGCCGCGTCAGCTTATAGCGCCGGCAGCAGCCCGGCGGTCTGGAGGGCCACCCTGAAGTCGTGGGGGTTCGTTGCCGCCTGGAGCGCCGAGCGCAGGGAGATCTCGCCCCCTTTGAACAGGTTGAACAGGCTCTGGTCGAAAGTGATCATCCCGTGGTACTCGCCGTCCGCAATGACGTCCTCGATGGTCTCGCCCGAACCGCCCGTCGGGTCGAGGATGCGGTCCGAGATCCTCCCTGTCATCACCATCGCCTCTACGGCCACACAGCGGCCCACCCCGTCGGCGCGGGGCACGAGCCGCTGGCTGACCACCCCCCGCAGGACCGCCGCCAGGCTGATGCGGACCTGGCGCTGCTGGAACGGCGGGAAGAAGTCGACGACGCGGTTGATGGTCTCGGTGGCGTTGGTGGTGTGCAGGGTCGACAGCACTAGGTGCCCGGTCTCGCCCGCCGACAGCGCGGCCTGGATGGTCTCGGGGTCGCGCATTTCCCCGATCAATATGACGTCGGGGTCCTGGCGCAAGACGCGACGCATGGCCTGGGACCAGTCCTTGGTGTCTGTCCCGATCTCGCGTTGGCTGATGATGGACATCTTGTCCCGGTGGAGGACCTCGATCGGGTCCTCGATCGTGATGATGTTGGTGGAGCGGTTGTTGTTTATGTGGTCGATCATCGCCGCCAAGGTGGTCGTCTTGCCCGAACCCGTAGGGCCTGTGACCAGGACTAGGCCCCGTTGCTCCTCGGCCAGGCGGGTGACGACCGGGGGCAGCCCGAGGTCGGTAGCCGACAGGGCGCTCGGCAGGACCCGCCGCAAGACGAGCCCGGCTGTGCCCCGTTGGCGGAACGCGTTGCACCTGAAGCGCCCGAGCCCGCTCACCGACAACGAGAAGTCCGCTTCGCCGGTGGACTTGAACTCGTCCAGCCTCTCGGGGGGCAGCACGACCTGTACGAGCTCCTCGCACTCCTCCGGGCCTACGGCGGGGAACGGCGACATCCGCAGGTCGCCGTTGATGCGGACCCGAGGCGCCGATCCGACCTTGATATGGAGGTCGGAAGCGCCTTGCTCGACCACATGACGCAACACAGCGGGAAGGTCGATCACCAACACGCGTATCGGCAGGTTGGGCCTCGATCCTAAAGGCGTTCCCGGGTGCAGCCCCATGGCTCCCCGAGAGCCAGTTTCGCCGGGTAGTAGGCTGCCCGGTGGCACCAATGAGCCTCGACGCCTCTAAGCTCCAATGCCCGGTGCAGGCGATATGATCCGCTGGGGCCGGGAATGTGCCCGCGCGGGGCCGTGGCGTGCTGACGGTTCGGTGGCATTGCTGGTGCCGCTGGTGAGCGGCCCGGCCTCGGCGGAGTTCGTGCGCCGGTGCCTGCGCCTGCTCGCGCGGCAGGGCTTCCAGCGGGTGGTGACCGGCGCGCTCGCGCCCGACGAGCAAGGGGGTTTCCTTGAAGCCGGTTTCGAGGTGCGTGAGCACCTGCACCTGCTCGTACTCGACCAGGCTGCCCCGTTGACGGGCGTGCCCCCGGGGCCCAGGCTCCGGCGGGCGGGTTTGTCACTGCGGGCGGGCGTACTGGACGTCGACAGGGCGGCCTTCGACCCCTTTTGGCGTCTCGACCGGGCCAGCTTGCGCGAAGCCCTTGCGGCCACACCGAGGAAGCGCCTGCGGGTCGTCTTGGGCCCCGGGCGCCAGGTCTTGGGCTATGCCTTGTGCGGGGCGGCGAGCAGGCGAGGTTTTGTGCAACGCCTCGCCGTCCGCCCCGAGGCCCAAGGCCGCGGGCTCGGCAAGAGGTTGTTGCTCGACGGTTTGCATTGGCTGCGGGGTGCCGGTGCCTGCCAGATAGCCGTGAACACCCAAAAGGGCAACGAGGCCGCCCTCGCCCTTTACCGCAACGTCGGCTTCCGGGACGAGCCGGCCGGGTTGAACGTGCTTTCGACGGGCCTCGGCCTGCTGGGAGGCGGCTGAGTTGGGCTTTTCCCAAGGGCGGCTCCGGACGGCCGAGCCCGGTGGGCGGCCACGCCGGTGCCGCCTCCGGTCCCAGGGCTTGGGGCGTACCGGCCTCAGCGCCGGTTTGGCGGCGGCGGCTGCCCTGGCGGCTAGCGCCTTTGCCGCGAGCCCTCGGGCTGAGGCCGCTCTAGGGCCAGTGCCCACAGGGGGAGGGCGAGCTGAAGGGCAAGGCCAGCTGGGCGCCGGCCCCCCCGCCATCTCGAGGGGCCATGACCGCTTGCGGCTCCTGTCGCAGACGCCGTGGGTGGGCCCGGGCCCCAGCCGGTTCGAGCTCGATCTCGACGTGACGGCCAGTGACCCCACCTCCGAGGGCCTGGCCGTGAGCGTGGATGGCCCCCTCACGTCGCGTTCGCAGTTCCAACTCGCGATGGCCGGGCACCCCCAGACCCAGCCCGTTTTCAACCCCGCCCCGGTGCCGCTGCCCGCTCTGAGGCGAGGCGACCGGGGAGGGGCCGAGGTGGACATCCCCGTCAACACCCAGGGCGCCCAGCCGGCGGCGGATACCTACTCGGAGGGGCTCTCGCTCAGCGGTACCGGCATCTACCCGGTGCAGGTCTACTTGGAAAAGGAGGGCGTGACGGTCGGCAAAGTGCTCACCACCTTCCTCGTTTTCGCCGGCCCGGTCGCCAGCCACCTCCAGCCTCTCAACGTCGGCTTGGTGGTGCCCTTCTCCGCCGGGGTACCGATCAACCTCGACGGTTCCTCCGGCTCGGTCCCTCCAGGTCGGGCGATGGCCTTGGGGGCGGACAGCGCCGCCGTGGCTCACTACGCGGCGCTGGCCCACGACCCGGTACGGGTGACGCTGGAGCCCGGGGTAGCGACGGTCCGGTCGTTGGCGGACGGCCCTCCCCAACAGCGCCGGGCGGTAGAAGCGATCAGCGCCGCCGTCGGCTCGGGCGACCAGTTGCTGCCGGCGACGGCGTACCCGGTCGACTTGCCCGCCCTCGTCGGGTCCGGCCTCACCAGCTGGGTGAGGGCCGAGGTGACCACCGGCGTGAGCGAGCTGCGGGGCCTACTGGGTGCGGCGCCGGCACCGGCCATGTGGGCCCTCCCAAGCGGGGTCGACCCGGCCACCGCCGCCGCACTTTCGGGCATGGGCGCACGCCAGCTGGTCGTACCCGCCCAAGAGCTGTCGCCTCCCCCGCCGAGGTACCAGGAGCTGACCTTTGCCTGGCCGACCGAGCTCGACGCCGGCGGGTCGCAGTTGCGCGTGATCGGGGCTGACACCGAGCTGTCTTACCGGGTGAGCCAGAGGGGCAGGCTCGGGCAGAGCGCCTTGGCCGCCAACCAGGTGCTCGCCGAACTAGCCATGGTCGACCTGGAGCAGCCGGCCAACACCCGTGGCGTTGTGCTGTTGCCCAGGGCGGGGACCGTGCTGGGCCCAACTTTCCTTTCGGTCCTTCTTGCCGGCCTGAGAGGCAACCCGTTGTTGCGCGCCACCACTCTGGCGGGCCAGTTCAAGGCTGTGCACCTGGCGTCTTCCAGCACCGGCAACCCCTTGGTGCGCTCATTGCAGGGCCCTACCCGGGCAGGGCCCATACGGGGCATATCCAGACTGGGGGAGGCTTCCAGCGCCGTCCTGGCCGCGGGGCGCGTCTTCCCGACTTCGCCGACGGTCAGGTCCCTCGGGCAGCGGTTGTTCGTCAGCCTTTCGTCGGCGCTCGGCGCCTCCAGGCGGGGCGCAGTGGTCTCGGGGGTGCTCCGGGCGGCGGGTTCCGAGCTCAACGAAGTGAGGCTCCCTCCCCGGGCGTCCATAACCCTCACCTCCCGCCGGGCCCACCTCCCCCTGACTTTGCTGTCCAAGGCGGGCGTGCCAGCCCACGTGCGCCTGGTGCTCTCCAGCGAAAACCTGAGGTTCGTCGGCCAGCGCTTCCCCCAAGGCAGGTGCCACCCGCTCAGCCCGGGCTCGGACAGCTGCGAGCTGGAACTGACCAGCCGAAGTACGGCGCTGGCGATCGGCGTGATCACCGCTCCCGGCGTCTTCCCGCTTTCACTGGTGCTGGAAAGCCCGGGCGGCGATGTACGCCTCGGGGCCAGCACCGACACCGTCCGCTCCACTGCCGTCCCCTACGTGGGGCTTTTCGTGATGATCGGGGCAGCCCTTTTCCTGGCCGTGTGGTGGGCCCGCAACGCCCGCCACGGCCGCCGGGCCCGCCAGCTCGTACCCAGGCCTACGGACGACGACGCGGCTGGTCATGCGGGCACTGGAGGCATGCCGGGCGGCCTCGAAGCCGGCGAGGCAGAGCCCGCTCCCTTGGGGCGGGCCGGGTGGTGAGCGCTGCAGGGGGTACCCCCGGGCGTCCCGGGGCACGGGCGGCAGGGCCACCCGACGAGGGCCCGGCCCGGGACGCACAGCCCGTGGGAGGGCCGAAGGTTGCTGCCACCGGGCCGCTTTCGGCACTGCCCGTCCCTCCCGGGGACGGGTGCCCGGGGCAGCGCCCGCCCGCCCCGCCCCGAGCGCCCCTGGCGCCACTGCCACCGCCCTCGCCTGGCCCGGGCGCGGCGCCTGGAGCCAACGGCCGGGTCCGGGCAGCAGCAGCCCTGACCGTGCTGCCTGCCCGGGGCGCGCCGGCCACGGGCACCTTCGGCTGGGGCGCAGACGAAGCCTCGGGCCGCGCCCGCACCGCGCCCGCACCAGCTTCGTCCGCCCGCAATGCCACGGTCATGGCGGCCGGCACCGTGCTGTCGCGGGTCAGCGGCTTCGCCCGTTTCCTGGCCATCGGCTGGGTGTTCGGCCAGACCCGCCTGGCTGACGCCTACAACCAGGCGAACACGATCCCGAACACCATCTACGAACTGTTGTTGGGCGGCGTCTTGTCGGCGACGCTCCTACCCGTGCTCATGCGGTCGCTCGCTCGCACCAACGCGGCTGAGGACGATGACGCCGTGCCCGCCGTGCTGAGCTTCATCACCGTCGTCTTGGTGGCCGGCACGGCCGTCTTTTGGTTGGCGGCGCCGGCATTGGTCCATTTGTACCTCTTGCTCGCCCCGGGCCACCGGGGAGCGGCCGAACGGGCCTTGGCCACTACCTGGCTGCGGTTGTTCACGCCCCAGCTGCTGTTCATTGGCCTGATAGCCGTAATCACGGCTCTTTTGAACGCGCGGAGACGTTTCGGCGCCGTTGCCTTCAGCCCGGTCCTCGCCAATGTGGTGACGATAGTGGCGCTCGTGGCGGCCGACAGGCTCGTCCCGCACGGGAGCGTCGGCGCCTACCGCCGAGACGCGGCCGCCGTAGCCGTGGTCGGGATCGGCACCACGGCAGGCTACCTCGCGCAACTTCTGGCCCAATTGCCCGCCCTGCGGCGCGCTTCGGTACCCTTGCGGCTCCGTTGGG
This sequence comes from Acidimicrobiales bacterium, assembly GCA_050744045.1. Classification (GTDB taxonomy): domain Bacteria; phylum Actinomycetota; class Acidimicrobiia; order Acidimicrobiales; family Palsa-688; genus JBOGGK01. The sequence continues at coordinate 23,232 of JBOGGK010000361.1, forward strand.
ATCCCAAGCACCCGGCTTTGCGCACCATCGGGCGCCTGTCGGGGTGGACGGTCGGCGCCGTCGTGGCGAACCAGTTGTCGTTTTGGACCGTCTCGTTGTTGGCGAACCAGAGACCGGGCAACTTTTCCGCCTTCAGCTATGCGTACGCTTTCATGTTGCTGCCTTATGCCGTGGCCGGGGTCTCCATAGCCTACGCTGTGGCGCCGGATCTGGCGCAGCTCTGGTCGAGGGGGGACGGAGCGCGATTTGCGGAACGGGTCAACCGGGCCCTGCGGATGACGGCGTTCTTGATGCTCCCTGCCGGCGTGGGCTATGCCTTGGTGGCGCGCCCCGGCGTCGTCCTCGTCCTCGCGCACGGCCACGAGGGCGTCTCTTCGGCCGCCCTCACCGGTTCGGTGCTCGTGCTCTTCGCGCTCGGCCTGCCGGGGTACAGCATTTATTTGCTATTGATGAGGGCCTTCCAGTCGAAGCAGGACACTCGTTCCATGTTCTGGTTGTACGTGCTGGAGAACTCGGTCACTGTGGCCGCCGCGGTAGCCCTCTACCCAGTGCTCGGCGTGCGAGGCCTCGCGCTGGCATGGATCGGTGCTTACACAGCGGCACTGCCGTTGGCCTGGCGCAAGCTGAAAGCGAGCGCGCCGGTGAGGACGGCTATCAACTGGTGGGCGAAGTTGGCGGTGGCCACCGTGGCGATGGGCGTACTCGTGGCGGCCGTCCTCCAACTGCTGCCGGGGCCCGGCTCGCTGGAATGGAGGGCGGGGAGGATCCTCGCCGCCGTCGTTGTCGGGGCATTGACGTTCGTATTGACGGCGCGAGCTCTCGGGATCGAGGAGGCCGATTGCATAACGAACCCGAGGCAGCTTTTCGCTCGTTGAAAGTGTTGTTTATCGGCCGGGGGTGTGAGCGACCGGCTTGCCGCCCGCCCTCGGCTAGGATCGTCCCGCGTTGACCGTACGGATCGTTTGTGACACTGCCTGCGACCTCCCGCAAGCATTAGCGGACCAGCTCGGCATCTTGTTGGTCCCGCTGCACGTGCGCTTCGGCGGCACCGAGATGGTCGACAGAGAGGAACTAAGCACCAAAGAGTTCTGGGCACGCTGCGCCCAGGCCGAGGAGCTCCCGGAGACGTCGGCGCCGGCGCCCGGGTCGTTCCAGCGGGCGTTCGAAACCGCCTCGGCGGCCGGCGCGGAGGGCATCGTCTGCGTGAGCTTGTCCTCGAGGTTGTCGGCGACCAACGAGGCCGCCGCTCAAGCGGTGCGGGCCTTCGTCGGCCCTCCGGTGGCGGTCGTTGATTCCCTCAGCGCCACCTTGGGCGAGGGCTTGGTCGCGTTGGCGGCGGCGGAGGCAGCCGCCGAAGGGGCCGGGATGGCGGAGGTGGTCTCGCGCGCGGAAGCGGCACGCGACCGCCTGTTCGTGTTCGGTGCCATCGACACGCTCGACAACCTGCGCAAGGGCGGCCGCATAGGCGGTGCTGCCGCTGCCCTGGGCGCCCTGCTTTCCATCAAACCAGTAATAGAAGTGCGCAACGGCGTGGTGGAGCAAGAGTCCAAGCAGCGCACGCGCGCCAGGTCGCGACGTTACCTCGCCGACAAGGTGCTTGGCGCAGGTCCCCTCGAACGCCTTGCCGTCATGGGCGCGGACGCCCCCGATTTTGACCACTTCGTCGCATCGTTGGGCGATGCCCGCCCTGCCCACCCGCTGCTCGTCGGTGAAATCGGGCCGGTAATAGGCACGCACGCCGGCCCCGGCGCGCTGGGCGTCGCCTGGGTGGCCGCCTCTCGGAACTGAGCCGCGGTGCAAGGCGGCTCGGCGCTGTGGTGAAGCCCGCAAGAGCACCAAGGCGGTAGCCTTGAGGGTCGTGGCTGGCCTTGCACCCGAAGTGCCACGGGCCCTGGCTGGGCGGTACCGGCTCGTACGCCTCTTGGCCAGAGGGGGGATGGCGGAGGTTTGGGAAGGCCGCGATCGCGTCCTCAACCGCCCGGTCGCAGTGAAGATGTTGCTGCCCCATCTCGCCGCCGACCCCTATTTGCGGGAACGCTTCAAGCGGGAGGCCGTGACCGCCGCCCGGCTCGTCCACCCCGGGATCGTGGCGATATTCGACGCCGGGGTCGAAGTAGTCGGGGAACCGGGCGCTTCGTTGTCGGGAGGTTGGCCGGGGGACGAGCCCCCCGGGCTGGGAGCGGAGTGGGTGGGGCAGGCGGCAACGACGTTCATCGTGATGGAGCTGGTCCCCGGGGAGACGCTCCGGGACCTGCTCCGGCGGGAGCGGGTGCTGACGCCCGAGCTGGCGCTCGCCATCGCTTGTCAGGTGGTTGAAGCGCTCGCCCACGCCCATACCCACGGGCTCGTGCACCGCGATGTCAAACCCGCCAACGTGCTGCTCCGCGACGAAGGCGCTGAGATGTTCCGGGTGAAAGTGGCAGACTTCGGCATCGCCAAGGCGGCCGCCGAGGCCGGGGACCTCACCGCCAGCGGGACGCTGCTGGGGACGCCGAAGTACATCTCGCCGGAGCAGGTCCAAGGGCACGAGCCCGACGCCCGCGCCGACCTCTACTCTGTCGGCGTCGTCCTGTTCGAGATGCTGGCTGGCCGGCCCCCCTTCCAGGAGAACAGCGACATGGCCACCGCTCTGGCTCACGTCCAGCAGGTCCCACCCAGCTTGGACGAGGCCCAGCCCGGGCTGCCGCCGGGCCTCGGTGACCTGGTGGGCCGGTTGCTAGAGAAGGACCCGGCGGCCCGCTTCCAGTCCGCGAACGAGCTCGGGGCGGCGCTCGCCTCGGTCCGCAAGCGCATGGGCGCTCCCGGGCCGGCCGGCCCCGCCCCATATGCCCAAGGCCTCGCCGAGAGCGCCCTCGGCCAGCCGTTGGCCGAGCCTGGCGGCTCGGCGGCGGGCCCAGGTGGCGACGGCCCCGGTCACCGCCCGAGCCCTCCCGCCGAGGCCGGCCGCCTGCCGGGCAGGGGTAGAGAAGGTCCTGGGAAAGAGCGGGGGAGGACGCTTTCGCTCCCGCCGGGCGAGGGCCCCGTTCCCTCCGAGGCCCGCCCCCACCGGCGTCGGCGCAGGCCCGGGCGCTCGGCAAGCGCGCTGGTAGGGACCCTGGTGGTGATCGGTGCCGTCGTCGCCTTCACGCTGATCCGCAGCCCCTCGCCAAGACGCCCGGCTGGTGGGCAGGCGGGCCACAAGGCCCTTACGACCCTGCCTCCGCCGAACACGTACCACCCCATCAGGATCTTGTCCGTGCACGAGCTGGCCCAGGGGGGCAACCACCCCGACGACAACCTCGGGGAGCTGAAGAACCTGACCAGCAACGACCCCGCCACCTTCTGGGAGAGCGCAATTTACCAAGGGCCTCGCTTCGGGGGCTGGGGCGGGTTCGGGCTGGTCCTCCACGTGGCGAGCGACGGGGCCCTGCACGAGCTCGTCGTCAAGACCCCGATGCAGGACTGGAGCGCCGAGACCTTCGTCGGCGGCTCTTTCACCCGGACGTTGCAGGCATGGGGGCGGCCGACGGACCAGAACTCATCGCTCTACGGGGACGCGACGTTTTCCCTTGGTGGCAAGAGCGGCGGCTGGGTGTTGTTCTGGATGTTGAACCCGGGGCCGGGCTACCAAGCGGTGGTCGACAAGCTCTCTGTACGCTAACGCCGGGATGGCCACGTGCCAGTAGGCGAGGCACGGACTAATGTGCCGGGCATGCCCGACAACGAAGGGGCGCCCCCCGCCGTCGAACGCGACGGCAGTGTTGGCGTCGTCCCTGGCCCGGCACCGGTCCGGCCTCCCACCGGCACCCAGGCGCAAGGGTTGGCGAGCGAGCTGAGCGAGCGGGTGGTCCAGGGCGTCGGGTGGCTCAGGTCGCGCACCACGGTGCCCGCGCTCACCGTCATGCGGGCGGTTGTCTACGGCCTGATCGTGATAGCAGGGGCGATCGGCGCACTGGTGTTCGGCGTCCTCGGGGTCGTCCGCATCTGGGACGCCTACGTCCCGCTCGGCGCCTTGGGACGGCGGGTTTGGCTCGGGTACGTAATAATTGGCGGCGCCTTGTTCCTGGCTGGAGGGGCGCTGCTCAGCTGGCGCAGGTCCGGGAAAGCTTAGCGGCCCCGCCCCGGGGTGAGCGGGGCCCGCTGGTAGGACCTCCGAATGCGCCTTTTGGTGTTGCGGGCTCGGCCTTTTGGAATAGGTAGGCGGCCGTTGCCGTTGGCCCGCACGGAGGTAGCTGGAAATGGGACTTGGGACTAGAGACGTTGCGGTGATCGGGTCGGGGCCGGCGGGCCTGACCGCGGGGTTGTACGCGGCCCGGGCCAACCTGGCGCCGGTGGTGCTCGAGGGTGAGCCTTCGTCGACCGAGGACCAACCCGGAGGCCAGTTGATGTTGACCACCGAGGTGGAGAACTTTCCCGGCTTTCCCGACGGGGTGCTCGGCCCGGTCCTCATGGGCCAATTGCGGGCGCAGGCCGAACGCTTCGGGGCAGTGCTGGTCGCGGCCAAGGCAACCAGGGTCGCGCTCGAGGCCGGTGGCCCCCACGTGGTTTGGTACCTCGACCCCTCCAGCGGCGAAGAGCGCCAGGTGCGAGCAGAGGCACTGGTCGTAGCCACTGGTGCCCGGGCGCTCATGCTCGGGCTCCCCAACGAGCGCGAGCTCTTGGGCCATGGGGTGTCGACGTGCGCCACCTGCGACGGCTTTTTCTTCCGGGGCCAGCACATAGCCGTCGTCGGGGGAGGTGACTCCGCTATCGAAGAAGCCACCTTCCTCACCAAGTTCGCCGAGTCCGTGACCATCGTCCACCGTCGCAGCGAGTTGAGGGCGTCGAAGATAATGCAGGACCGCGCCTTTGCCAACCCGAAGATCCGCTTCGCTTGGGACAGCGTTGTGACAGGGGTGCTGGGCGGGGCGAGGTTGGAGGGCATCGAGATCAGGAACTTGGCCACCGCCAGCCAGCAGCGCCTGGCAGTCACCGGCCTCTTCGTCGCCATCGGCCACAGGCCCAATACCGACATCTTGAAAGGCCATGTCGAGCTGAGCCCCGATGGCTATGTGATCACCCGGGGCGGCACGACGGCGACGAGCGTCGACGGGGTCTTTGCCGCCGGTGACCTGGCCGACCGCCGGTACCGCCAGGCTGTCACCGCGGCTGGCAGCGGTTGCATGGCCGCGATCGACGCCGAGCGCTGGCTCGAAGCGCGTGCCGCGGTGAGCGCCCGAGGCGTGGCGACGAGCTGACCCGCCGACAGCCGGCGCCGCGCCGGCCAAGATGGGGAATGCCGTCGCCGGCCGTACCGTTGGCACTAGTAGGACTGCAAGGCTGCCGGCCAGTGGCCGACGGCGGAAAGGCAAACTGGGATGCCACAGCTAACTGCTTCGCTTACTGACGCCACCTTCGACGAGGAAGTCGGTGCCGCTCCCGAACCCGTGCTCGTGGACTTCTGGGCCGAGTGGTGCGGGCCGTGCAAACAGATCGAGCCCGTCCTGGAGGAGATCGCCAGCGAGAACGAGGGCCGGCTGCGCGTCGCCAAGGTCAACGTCGACGACAACTTGGAGATAGTCAGGCGTTTCGAGGTGATGAGCATCCCGACGCTCATATTGTTCAAGGACGGTACCCCCCAGCTCCGGCTGGTAGGCGCCAAGGGCAAGGCGCAGCTCCTGCAGGAGATCAACCGGCACCTCTCTTGACTTTAGGGTGACTCTGGGCACCTCGAGCCCAGGTTGAACCGGAGGGCCGCCTGGGGGCGGGCCCGGCCGCCTGGGCCCGGCACCCCAGCCATGCACAACGTTAGACCGGGCCCGTCCACAGGATTTTGCACAGGTGTGGATGAGGTCGAGGTGCCCCGAATGTGTACTAGCGGTTCAGCGGTGGCGCCAGCCGGGCAAGAGGCGGCCGCCCCTCAGCGTTCCGTCCCGTCGGCTTGCTCGGTCATCGCCCGGTAAATGCGCTCGAGGTCCTCCAGAGTGGCGAACTCGATCACGACCCGCCCCCGGCTCTGGCCCATGTCGACTCGTACTCGGGTGTTGAGGTGCTCGGCCAGGAGCTCTTCAAGCTCGAGGATGCCGGGCGGGCGCAGGCGCGGCGCGCTTTTCGGGCCCGGGACTGCCTCCTCGGTTGACGACATCTGGTTGCGTTGGCGCACCGCGTCCTCGACGGCACGGACCGAGAGTTGCTCGTTGGCGGCGCGCCTGGCGAGCGACTCCTGGAAGGCCCTGTCCGGCGTGCCGAGGAGGGCACGGGCGTGGCCGGCACTGAGGCGGCTCTCGGCAACCAGGCGTTGCACCGATGGGGGGAGCTGGAAAAGGCGCAAGGAGTTGGTAATCGCGGCCCGGCTCTTGCCGACGCGGCCCGACAGTTGCTCATGGGTGAGGTCGAAGTCCTCGATCAATTGCTGGTACCCGGCCGCCTCCTCGAGCGGGTTCAGCTCTTCGCGGTTGAGGTTCTCGATCAGCGCCTGCTCCAGGCTCTCGCTGTCGGAGGCCTTCCTGACAATCGCCGGTACGGTGGCCAGCCCCGCCCGCCGGGCCGCCCGCCAGCGCCGCTCGCCGGCGATGAGCTCGTACTCGTCGTCGGATATCTGGCGCACGAGGACCGGTTGCAATATGCCGACCTCTCTTACCGACGCGACCAGTGACGCGAGAGCTCCTTCGTCGAAATGCGAACGCGGTTGGCGGCGGTTCGGCCGGACCGCGCTGACCGCTAGTTCTGCCAGCGAACCCCGGTCCTTCAAGACTTCCGTGGGGATCAGGGCGCCCAAGCCCCTACCCAGCCCGCTGCGGCGCGCCACCGCTCACCTCCCTGGCCAGCTCCCGGTAGGCCGTAGCACCCCGGGACGAAGGGTCGAAGACGATGATGGGTTGCCCGAAAGAGGGGGCCTCGGAGAGCCGAACCGTCCTGGGTACCACGCTCCGGCATACCCGATCGCCGAAATGGTCCCGCACCTCGGTGACAACTTGCTCGGCCAGGCGGGTACGGGCATCGAACATCGTCATGATGATCGTTGTTACCGTGAGGCCGGGGTTGAGGTTGGCCCGCACCCGCTCGATGTTGCGCAGGAGCTGGCCCAGGCCTTCCAGGGCGTAGTACTCGCACTGGATGGGCACAGCCACCTCGCTGGCGGCGGCCAGGGCATTGACCGTCAGCAGGCCCAACGACGGCGGGCAGTCGATCAAGACGAAGTCGAAGTCGTCCAGTACCGCAGCTATCGCCCGCTTCAGCCTGAGCTCCCGGCTGAAGGCGGGCACGAGCTCGATCTCGGCCCCGGCGAGGTCGATGGT
>JBOGGK010000362.1:0-9737 GCA_050744045.1 Acidimicrobiales bacterium
GGAGTTGGCCACCAGCACCCGGCGCCGGCTGTCCCGGTAGGCGGCGCTCACCTGGCGCACCGAGGCGCCGGCGGCGCGGGCGGCGGCATCGGCGTTACGCAGCATTTCGACCTTGGCCGCCTTGGCAACTGCTGAGGGGAGCACCTCGGCAGGCGAGGGGCGACCGCCCGGGTGCCGGGCAAGCGCTACCTCGTGGGCCCCGCCGCTCCCGCCCCGGGCGGCGCCGGAGGCCGCTCGAGCCGCAGCGAGCAGGGCCTTTTCGGAGAGATCCGCGGTGTGGGCGAAGCCGGTCGTATTGCCGGCGACGACCCGGATGCCGGCGCCGCGCTCGCGGCCCGAGCTCAGGTCCTCGATGCGGCCATCGTCCAGGGCGACCACCGAAGCCTGCCTGTCCTCGGCGAAAACTTCGGCGAACTCGCACCCCGTCGCCAGAGCCTCGCGCAGTACCAGCGCCAGTACTGCTTCATCTACCAGTTCAGTGACCGCTGTGGTGGGGCTCATACCGTGCCCCACGCTAGCCCTCGCGCCGGGCGGGGAGGCCGGGACCGGCCTAAGCCCGTTGACAAGCGGTAGCTTTGAGGCGTGCTGATCGAGAACATCAATGGCCCGAGCGACCTGCGCCGGCTCGACTACGAACAGTTGAGCCTGCTAGCCGGCGAGATACGCGAGTTCATCGTGCAGGCCGTATCGGCAGCCAACAGCGGTCATCTCGGCAGCAACTTGGGCGTAGTCGAGCTGACCCTTGCTCTTCACCGTGTCTTCAGCTCGCCCCGGGATTACCTGATATGGGACACCGGCCACCAGGCCTACGTTCACAAGATCGTCACCGGCCGGCGGGAGATGTTCACGACCTTGCGCCAAGCCGAGGGGCTCTCCGGCTACCCATCCCAGGCCGAGTCCGTGCACGACTGGGTCGAGAACAGCCACGCTTCCACCGCTCTTTGCTACGCCCACGGGATCGCGTCAGCGGTTAGGAGGAGCAGCAACCCCAACCGCCATGTGGTGGCGATCGTCGGCGACGGCGCCCTGACCGGAGGCATGGCTTACGAGGGCCTCAACAACCTGGGTCACAGCGGCTCTCGGGTGATAGTCGTCCTGAACGACAACGGGCGCAGCTATGCCCCCACCGTGTCGCGCCTTTCGGAAAGCCTGAGCCGCCTGCGCCTCCACCCAGGAGTGAGCTCGGCCCGCCACCGTATCGAGTCGGCGGTGCGCGACCTGCCCAGGGTCGGCAACCTCGCCTATTCGAGCATCCAGGGCTTTTACTCGGCCGTGCGCGAAGTAATCGAGCCGCCAGCATTCTTCGAGACGCTCGGGGTGAGGTACGTCGGCCCTCTCGATGGTCACGACATCGCCGGGATGGAGCAGGCTTTCCGCCAAGCTGCCGCGTTCGACGGCCCCATCGTTGTGCACGTCCTCACCCAGAAAGGGCGCGGCTACAAACCGGCCGAGGACGACGAGGAAAGGTGCTTGCACGACGCCGGCGCTTTCGACCCCGTGATCGGTCCTACGGAGTCGGCGCGGGCGCTGAACGGCTACACGCTCGCTTTCAGCGAAGCGATGCTCCAACTTGGGCAAAGGCGCGACGACATCGTCGCCATCACCGCCGCCATGCCGGGCCCCACCGGCTTGCTGCCCTTCCAACGGCGCTGGCCCGAGCGTTTCTTCGACGTCGGGATCGCCGAGCAGGCTGCTGTCACTTCTGCCGCCGGCATGGCCATGGGTGGGCTGCGGCCGGTGGTCGCGGTGTACTCGACGTTCCTCAGCCGGGCCTTCGACCAGCTCAACCTGGACGTGGGCCTCCACGGCCTCCCAGTTGTGTTCTCCCTCGACCGGGCGGGGATAACCGGCGACGACGGGCCCAGCCACCACGGCATCTTGGACATGGCCCTCTGCCTGAAGATCCCGGGGATGACGATCTTCGCCCCCTCGTCGGCCCAGGAGCTGAAGGTGATGCTCGCCTCCGCCGTCGAACTGTCTGGCCCGGCGGTCGTCCGCTACCCGAAGACCCCGGCTCGCCAGGTGCCCTCCGAGCAGGTCGGTTCGGGCCTGTCGGCCAGGCTGGTGCGCCGGGGCGACGGCTCGGTGTGCATCCTGGCCGTGGGCAAGCTGCTGGAGGCAGCCGAAGAGGCAGCAAATCTGCTCTCGGGCGAAGGGGTCGACGCCACCTTGTGGGACGTACGGGTGGTGCGGCCTCTGGACCCGGCCATGGTGGCCGATGCCGGCGGCCACGATTTCGTGGTGACGGTGGAAGACGGGATCCGCAACGGAGGAGCCGGCCATTTCATCACGGACGCCATCGCCGACCTCAACGCCAGCCGCCAGAGCCCGCCTGTGCTCAACCTCGGCATCCCCACCGCCTACATACCCCACGCCAAAGCCGACCGGATCCTGAGCCAGCTCGGGTTGGACGGCCCCGGGATCGCGGCGTCGATCTTCAGGGCGATCGAGCACGTGGCGCCTGAGCGCGGCGGGCGGGCGGGCGGCTCGACCGGGGCTCGGCAGGCCGAAGGTGACTTGGGCGACGGTGGCCGGGGCGAGGGTGGCCGGGGCGAGGGTGGCCTGGGCGAGGGTGGCCGGGGCGAGCGAACTTCTGACCTGACAGCCCCCGGAGGGGCGGACGGGGTTGGGTCGGGCCCGGATCTCGATGGCCCGGGCCTCGCCGGTGCCGCTCTCCAAGGCACCGGCCTGGATGAGGCCGAGCTGCAGGCGGCCACCGGCCTGGATGGGGCCCCTCGGGCGAACTTGCACTTGGTGGTGCCCGCCGAGCAGCACAGCTCGAGCGGGTAAGCGGCCGACCCGTGTAGGCCTGTGCCTCCCGGCCCCACGCCTAGCTTTGGGCAAGGGCAGGGCGGTGGGGCCGGCCGCGCGGGCGACCAGGAGCTTGGGCGGTGACGGGGCCGGCGGCGAGTGGGCGGCGGTTAGGCCACCGGGGCAGCGGTTAGGCCACCGGGGCAGCGGTTAGGCCCCCGAATCCTCCACCGCCACCGAACAGGGACTGCCGTCGCTCTCGGCGCACGCCTCGCACTCGAGCTCCAGGGTGGCGTGGGCTATGTAGAAGTCGGTTGCAAGCCGGCTCCGCACGGTGGCTGCCACCTCTTGGGCTTCCTCCAAGGTCGGGTGACCGGCCATGACCAGGTGCGCCGACAGGAGCGTCATCTCGGGCGTAAGGGACCAGACATGGAGATCGTGGACGTCTTCGACACCGGGCATCGCGACGACGGCTCGCCACAGGGCGCCGGTGTCGGTGCCTGCAGGCGTCGCCTCCAAGAGGACGTCAGACGCCCGCCGGGCGAGCCGGACGGCGTGGGCGCCGACCAGCACAGCTATGCCCAGCGAAACTGCCGGGTCGATAACTCGCCAACCCGGCTCCACCAGGAGCACGGCGCCCGCCAGCACCACTCCGGCGGAGGCGACGGCGTCTCCCGCAGCGTGGAGGAGGACAGCACGCATGTTGAGATCACGCCTGCCTTTTTCCATCACCACCAGGGCCGAAGCGCCGTTCAACAGCAATGCCGCCAGCGCGATCCCGAGCACGACTGCTCCATGGACGGCAACCGGCTTGGCCAGGCGCGCTGCGGCACCAACGGCTATCAACACCGAAACGACCAGCACCGCGGCGGCGTTGGCCTGAGCGGCGAGCACCCCGCTACGGTGCCAGCCAAACGACTTAGCCGTCGTAGGGGGGCGCCTCGACAAGCGGACCGCGAGCAGCGCTAGCACGACGCCGGCTACATCGACGACGTTGTGGCCGGCGTCGGCCAGGAGTGCCATCGAGTGGCCGGAAAAACCACCCACCACTTCTACGACGACAACGACCACGTCGGCCGCGACCACGACCGCCAGCCGCCTCGACCGGCGTGCCGGGCTCTGCGCGCCGGCTGTGCGTGCCGGGCCTCCACTCGCACCCACGTGACCACCATACCTGGGCGGTACTCATAATGCTACTTGTATAACGAGGACCACTGACATACACTCAGATGAGATGCACTTCCCCCTGAGACATTCTTCTACCGTGCGCCTCGGAGGCTTCGATGTACCCACAGCTATGTTTCGCCCCGGAAGTGCTCCACGTCTGCCCCTGGGCCGACGAAGTGCTCGATCACCTCGGCTTCGACCCTCGCTCTTCTTACGTAGAGGACTACTGGCTCGGGATCCTGGGCCCCTCGACCGTCTGGCTCCTGCGTAGGCTCGCGGCGGGTTTCGAGTACAGTCCAGAAGGTTTTGACCTGGACCTCGGCGAAACCGCTCGCTCTCTCGGGCTCGGAGACCGCAGCGGCCGGCACTCCCCGTTTGTGCGGGCGATAAACCGCACGATCCAGTTCGGCTTGTCCCAGCTGTGCGGCGCCGACGAGCTGGCCGTGCGCCGCCGCCTGCCCCCTCTCAACCGTCGCCAGCTCCACAAGCTCTCCCCGGCGCTCCAGGCCCGCCACACCGCCTGGCAAGAGCAGCAACTCCAGCTGCCGGCCAGCGAACAAGAGCAACGCCGGGCCTGCCAGCTCGCACTGTCCCTGCTGGAACTGGGCGAGGACTACGACGCCACCGAACGCCAGTTGTTACGCTGGCGCTATTCGGTGCAGGTGGCTCGGGAAGCGGCGACGTGGGCCTGCAACCAGAGGCGTTCCGCGCTGCTCGGTGGTCCGCCAAGTGACCGGGGCGGCGTAGGCGGCGGGGCCGGCGTAGGCGGCGGGGCCGGCGAGCAGCAAGGCCTCTGCGTTGCTGACCGAGCGAGCGGAGAGTGAGGTGGTAAGCCGGCCGGTTGCCATACCGGCGGGCGGGTGGGTTCGTCGGGCTCGAGATCAGCCCCCCCGTTTGCTGGGCCGACGGGCCGACAGTTCCTCGGCTGAGGAACGCTGACGGACGGAGGCCGAGGGAGGGCCGAAGAACACGGAGGCGGTTGAGCAAGGGCTCGAACCGGGCCCCTGCGGCCCGCACTCTACAAAGATGGCCTAAAACCCCCCACCTATCGAAGGGGCTTTTGTAAGGTTAGCGACGTTTTGGGGTCGACGACCCGGAGTTTTTGTAAAGGTACGCGCGTATAGCGTAGCTAAAAGCAGAAAGCTCCCGAGCTACCGCGCGCAATTGGTATAAAGCCCACCGCCAGAGGCCGCGGCTTTCTGCTCTTAGCTACGTCGCTGGCGCTCGGACGCCAAAGCCGTACCCGGACCGGCCATGCTTGCAAGGCAAAACGGCCAAGGCTGGCACGGCAATCATGCCACAGAGTGGCCAACCAACCCAGCCGGCGGCAAAACGCTCGAGCCGGCGGCGGAACACTCGAGCCAGCGGCAAAACGCTCGAGCCAGCGCCGATGCCACCGAGAACGGCGGCCGTAGCGCTCTCACGGTTGCCTCCTCCTCGGGCGCACCCGCACGCCAACCAGCCGCCCTACCGAGCATCGACCACCTGCCTCCGAGGCCGGGACATCACTGGCCACTGCTTACAAGCGGTCACCGCCCGCCAATACTGGCCGCGACAGTAGCATGGCGCTCACCCCGAAGCCCCGCGAACGGGCCGGATGAAATAAGCGTGATCCAGTAATGACCACGATGGGACAACAAGGGCTCCCCGGTAGCGAGGGGAGGACGAGCAGCCTCCAGGAAGACGGTGCTTGTCGCCCCCAAGGCATGCTCGTCAACTACGGCGGCACCGCCTCCATATGGGCGTGGGAAGTCGAAGGGCCGCCCGGGGCGCCCGTGTTGCTGCTCTTGCACGGTTGGATGGCCACAGCCGCCCTCAACTGGTACCGCTCGCTCGAGTACCTTGGCCAGTACTTTCATGTGGTGGCGCCCAACCTTAGAGGTCACGGTCGCGAAGGCCGAGCGGCGCCACCGTTCACCGTCAGAGGATGCGCAGAGGACCTCGCTGCTCTCATCGAAGAGCTGAGGATCTCCGGCGCGATCGCCGTCGGCTATTCCATGGGTGGAGCGGTCGCCCAAGTCCTGGCTCGCTGGCACCGTGAACTGCTCGGCGGCATGGTCTTGTGCGCTACCGCTGCCTCTTTCGCCAGGCGATTGTCACTGCGGCCAGCCGTGCTCTTGACGGGAAAGATGATCTCGGCGTTGGCGCGGGCGTGGCCGGAGGGCGCCACCGCCTTCTTGCGCTGGCGGCTGGACCGCCACGATAAGGAAGTTGCCCTGCGCCAGGCCAGAGTCGCGCGGGTGCTGACGGGCCGGGTGGGTATGCCGCCGGCGGCGCTACCTGGGCAAGCACGCAAGCTGGGCACCGGAGCAGGGAGTGCGCCGGCGGCAGGGCTGGCCGGTAAGGCGGGTATGCCGGCGGCAGGACAACCCAACCTCCTCCCCAGCCCCGCGGCCGCTTGGGCGCTCGAGGAGCGGGCCCTGTCACACCTGGCCGCCTTCGTCGAAGCAGGTGCCGAACTGAACGCTTACGACAGCAGTGACTGGCTCCCCGCCTTGGAGCTGCCGGCGGCAGTGCTAGTGACGAGGCGCGACAGGGTTGTCGCCCCTTGGCGGCAGGAAGCGATGGCGAGGCTGATCCCCGGCGCCAGGCGCTATGCCGTCGACGCCGGCCACGACGCCGTCGTAGCCCGGCCCGACCTGTTCCTCCCCGTGCTGGTGCGAGCGTCCCAGGACCTCGCTGGCCAAGCTCGCCCCGGGCCGTCCCCTCTGCCTGGCAGCGCCCGGGCGCAGGTGCCGCTCAGCCGAGGGCCCTCGAAACCTCCAGGGCCGCCTCGACCACCAGTGCCGAGTAGCGAGCGCCAGGCGACCTCGTGGTGCGCTCGACAGGCCCGGACACCGACACTGCTGCCACCACAGAACCATCCAAGTAAACCGGAGCGCTGACCGAAGCCACCCCGACTTCACGTTCCTCGACGCTTTGCGCCCAGCCTTGCACCACCGCTTCGGCGTCGCCGCGCAGGGCCCGCCCGGCCGAGCCCTTGTCCATCGGCAGGGCGGCGCCGACAGGCACGATCGTACGCAGGCTGTGTGGCGACTCCAGCGCCACGATGCACACTCGCCGTCCGCCCTCGGCCACGAACAACTGGACGCTCTCCCCCGTCCGCTCGCGCAACCTCTCCAACGCCGGCGCTGCCGCCCGGGCCAGGCTGGGCCGCCGCTGGCCGGCCAGGCGCCCGAGCTCGACCAAGCGAGCGCCGAGGCGGTACGGGCCTTGCGGCTCCTTGTCCACCATCCCACAGCGCACTAGAGCGCTCGCCAAACGGTAAGCGGTAGCCCGGGGTAGCCCGAGAGCGGAAACGAGCCCAGAAAGGTTGGTCGGCCCCACGGCCGCCAAGTGGTCCAGCACGGCCACTGCCTTGCCGAGCGAACCCGTGCCGACTACGCTCTCTCTCATAGCGGGAGTCTATCTCAAATAGTGGGACCCTTCGAGGAGCACAATGAGCATCACCCCATCACCGCCACCCAGGCCATCCGGGTCGGCTGGGCCAGCGGGGCGAGCGGTAACCCCGGCCTCGACGGCGACGCCCAGCACGGCGGCGACGTTGGGAGCCATGCCAGCAAGTGCCATGGCAGCAGGGGCAGGCACGCCCGCGCCGGAGGGGGTAGGCACGCCCACGCCCGCAGTGGCTGGCACGCCTACGTCGCCGGGAGGGCAAAAAGCGGTTCCCGGTGCCAAGACGCTGGCGGAAAAAGTGTGGCAACGCCACGTCGTGCGGTCGGCCGAGAGTGAACCCGACCTGCTCTACATAGACCTCCACCTCGTGCACGAGGTGACCTCTCCCCAGGCCTTCGAGGGGCTGCGCCTGGCCGGGCGCAAGGTGCGCCGGCCCGACCTCACCGTAGCGACCATGGACCACGACGTCCCGACCACGCCCGGGCCGGTGGAGGACCCCATCGCCGCGCGCCAGATGAAGGTGCTAGAGGCCAACTGCAAGCAGTTCGGCGTCCGCCTTTTCCCTATGGGCCACGCCAACCAGGGGATCGTCCACGTGATCGGGCCGGAGCTCGGCCTCACCCAGCCGGGCATGACCGTGGTGTGCGGCGACAGCCACACCTCGACCCACGGTGCCTTCGGGGCGCTTGCCTTCGGCATCGGCACAAGCGAGGTCGAGCACGTCCTCGCCACCCAGACCCTCCCCCAGTCCCGGCCCCAGACGATGGCGGTGAACGTCGACGGCCCCCTCCCGGCCGGGGTGACGCCAAAAGACGTAGTGCTCGCGATCATCGGCCAGATGGGGACCGGCGGCGGCATCGGCCATGTCATCGAGTACCGGGGCCAGGCGATCCGCTCGCTCTCCATGGAGGGCCGGATGACGGTGTGCAATATGTCCATCGAGGCGGGAGCAAGAGCCGGGATGGTCGCCCCCGACGACACGACTTTCTCTTATATCGAGGGCCGCCGCTTCGCCCCCAAAGGCAAGGAATGGGAGCGCGCGCTCGAGGACTGGCGTTGCCTCGCCACAGATATCGGGGCGCGTTTTGACCAGGAGGTCCGCCTGGACGCGCGCGTCCTCGCCCCTCATGTCACCTGGGGCACCAACCCTGGCCAGGTCGTCCGCTTGGACCAGGTGGTCCCCGATCCCGACAGCTTCTCCACGCCGGCAGCCCGCGAGTCTGCTCGCCGGGCCCTCGCGTACATGGGCCTCAAGGCCGGCACCCCCATGCGAGAGGTGAAGGTGAGCACCGTGTTCATCGGTTCGTGCACCAACGCTCGCATCGAGGACCTCCGGGCAGCGGCGGAGGTGCTGCGGGGCCGGTCCGTTACTCCCGGGGTGCGGGCGCTCGTCGTCCCTGGCTCCGGCCAGGTCAAAGCGCAGGCGGAAAAGGAGCACCTCGATGCCGTTTTCGAAAAAGCCGGCTTCGAGTGGCGCAACCCCGGCTGCTCCATGTGCCTGGCCATGAACCCGGACAAGCTCTCCCCCGGCGAGCGTTGCGCCTCGACTTCTAACCGCAATTTCGAGGGTCGCCAAGGCCGAGGTGGCCGGACCCACCTCGTCTCGCCCGCGGTGGCGGCGGCAACCGCGGTCGCCGGCCATTTCGTCTCGCCGGAGGACCTGTGATGCGCCCCGTCCGGGTGGTCACCGGGCGGGCCGTGCCCCTCGACCGCAGCGACGTGGACACCGACCAGATAATCCCCGCCTCGTGGCTGAAAAGGGTAGAACGCACGGGCTTCGGGGGGGGCCTCTTCGCGGCTTGGCGGGAAAATGACAAGGACTTCGTCCTCAACCGGCCGGAGTACGCCGGAGCGACGGTCCTGGTCGCCGGCCCCAACTTCGGTATCGGGTCCTCGAGAGAGCACGCAGTGTGGGCGCTTACCGATTACGGGTTCCAGGCAGTCGTATCGGCCCGCTTCGGCGACATATTCCGCAACAACGCCACCAAGGTCGGCCTGGTGCCGGCGGAGGTCGACCCCGAGGTGGGCCGGGCGTTGCTCGACGCCGCCACTTCCGACCCGTCCCTGGAGGTCACCATAGATCTGGAGCGCCTCCGGGTAGAGGCCCCGGCGGCAGGCATCGAGGCCGCCTTCGCCTTGAGCCCGTTCACCCAGCATCGGTTACTGGAGGGCCTCGACGACACCGGCCTCACGTTGCGCTTCACGGCCGAGATAGGCGCCTACGAGGCCGGGCGACCCGCCTGGCTGCCCTCCGTGGCGCGCCCCTGAGGCTGGGCAGCTCCTGCCCCGGGCCGTCCCCGTCCAGGTGCCGTATAAAGCCGGTACCCCCCGACGCTCAGGTAGTGGCCGCCATGCTGGGCGGGGCATGCGGGCTGGGGCCCTCCTGCGCGCCGCACGGCAAGCGGAGCCGAGCCGCCCTTTGT
>JBOGGK010000363.1:0-1535 GCA_050744045.1 Acidimicrobiales bacterium
GCCGAGGGGAGCCTGGAGGCCACCTCTGCTGCGAGGCTCGCGAGCAGGCGCAGCACGGCGGACGCGTCACCGGGCCAGAGCTGGCTGCTGGGCCATGGTCCTGGAGTGGCCCGGGCCACCCTCTCCAAAGGGTCCCTAGTCGTGCCGGTGCACATGTCCGATCCGTTCAAGACGACCTTTGTGCGGCCCAGTACCGTCTTACGATATGAAGCTAAAGCCAGCGCTAGTCGAGCTCGTGGTGGCTGACATGGCCGCGACCTTGGCCTTCTACCGGCGCCTGGGGCTCGATGTCCCCGCGGGCGCCGATGGCGAGGAGCACGTGGACATCGACCTAGGTGGGGGCATGCGACTGGCCTTCGACACCGAAGCGCTCATCCGCTCCATCGACCCCGGCTGGTCCAAGCCCGCAGGCGGCCACCGGGTCGCCCTGGCGTTCGACTGCGGCGACCCCGAGCAGGTGGACGCTGCCTGGGCCGAGCTCACGGGCGCCGGCCACGAAGGCCACCTCGCCCAATGGGACGCTTTTTGGGGCATGCGTTACGCAGTGGTGCATGACCCCGACGGCACCCCGGTGGACCTGTTCGCTCGCCTACCCGCCTAGCTCACGGAGCAACTGGGCCGGCGTCGTGCCGGCGAGGTCGCGCACCTCCCGGGACAAGTGTGCCTGGTCGGCGAAACCGGTCCTCGCGGATACCTGGGCCAAGGGCATGCCCGTACGGGCGGCGGCGAGGGCTCGGTTGAAGCGGAGCACGCGGGCCAGGTGCTGCGGCCCGTAGCCGAAGAGCTGTAGGCATCGCCGGTGGAGCTGGCGCACGCTGTAGCCGAGCCGGTCGGCCATGCCGGACACAGTCGCGCCCCTGGTCGCGAGGTCGAAGACGGCCGCTCCGAGCGGCTCATAGCCATGGTATGCGGCCCGGTCCACCAGCCACCGCTCCAGCACTTCCTCTGGCGCAGTCGCGACCCGCTCGCTGAGCACCCGTGCCTCGGCGCTCGGCCAGAGGTCGGATAGGTCGGGGCTCTGGTCGCGCACCTGGTCGGCCGGGAAGCCGAGCAGGCCTGGCCCAAGCCCCCTGGAGAACCGCAACCCCATGTAAGAGGCAGTCGGGCCGAGTACGTGCCACCGAGCACGAGTGTCAGGCCCGGCAACGAACAACTGGCTGCCATCCCAGATGAGGTCCATGCAGCCGTCGGGGAGGATCCTGCCGGTGGCCGGTGTTCGAGAGCCGGCGTCCCGCTGCCACAGCACGACGCCCGGCACCGCCGATGTGCGCTCACGGTAGGCCACCGGTACATCATGCCGGTTCGGAACGCCTTCAGTGCCCGTCGGCTTGGACTCTGTCAACCCACGACGGTGGTCGTGACCGGGGGCCAGCGGCGGCACCGCCCCGCGGCTGGCTACGGTCGACGAGCCGGAGACCTCGCTCATCGGCTGGGCGCCGACGAGCGACACCCTGGCCTATGTGGCACCCGCGGTGAGCCCGAGCGTAGACCCTTACTCCCCGCCTTCGAGGGTTGAACTGTGGACACCGCAGGAG
>JBOGGK010000364.1:0-6842 GCA_050744045.1 Acidimicrobiales bacterium
GCCGATGGGAGGGCGACTGGGACCCTACGCGAGCGGGGGCGTGGGAGGAACAGGGCCCTGACGCCGAGGACGGCGCCTGGGAGGGCTACGAGGACGGCGCCTACGAGGCGGGCTACGTGCCTGACGCTGGTTACCCCGGCTACGCCCGCTCCCGGGAAGAGGTACTGGCGGCCTACGGGGAGGGTTACTCGACCTCAGCACTGCCCCAGACCTGGGCCCGCCCGAGAGGCCCAGGCCATGGGCGCCGCCGTAGACGGGCCAATGGCCCCTGGCCGGAGCTCGTCATGGTCGCGGCAGTGGCGGTGATCATAGCGGCGGCCGTGCTCGCCGTGACCACTGCCAACCGGTCCCGCCTGACCGGTGCCGGGGCGGGCAACCAAGGGTCGCTCTCCTCGGCCCCCGGTAGCCACCCTGGCGGCGCCGGCCCGGCACCGGCGACCGGGCGCTCGCCGTCGACGCGCCCGACCACGAGCTCGACCCGGCCGGTAAATACCGGGATCCCCCCGGTGAGCCGGCGGGCCAAGAACCTCTTTGCCAACGCCGAGGTCAAACAGGCGCTGGTAAGGTCGTGGCTCGCCTCCAACCCGGGAGCCGCGGGCCTTCGCCTGGGGGACGTGGCGGGCTTGGCGCCGGGCCAGTTGTACTACGCCTACCAGCCCGGCCCCGGTACTTACTGGGCGCTCGCGGTGTTCCAGCCCTCGGCGGAGCTCATTTCGAAGGCCTCCAGCGCCACCGCCCGGCAGGCGCTGGCCCTGTTCAAGCGCCACGACTACGCCTTTTCCTGGCAACCCGGCTCCAGCCACGACTGGACGCTGCTCGGCGAGACCTCCGCCGGCAGGTGCCCCGGGGTGTGGGTGCCCACCCAGGTGCTCGCGGTATGGGGCCTTTGCGACCTGAAGCCGCCGGCCAAGGGCGGGTCGGGCTGAGCCCTAGTCCTTGAAGGCAGGCAAGTGCCACGCCGGTGAGCCGTTGACAACGCACGCGCCGCCCGAGCGGTGCCCCTCCCCCGCGGTTGCCTTCTTACCAACCGGGAAGGCGGCCGCCAGGGCGTCGGCGAAAGCCGCCGCCCGCGGCGCGGACCCGGCCGAGTCGTAGTGGATGCCATCGGAAGTGAACCACGACGGCTGCGCAAGCGCGGCCCAGTTGAACACACGCATGTTCGGGTAGCTGGAGCAGACCTGGAGCAGGGCCGAGTCCCAGCGCTGCATGTTGGCCTCGGAGTACGGCCCGGTCCCGCGAAGTGTCTTCACGTTCACCCAAAGCACCGGCTCGTCGCCGATCAGCGACATCATGCGCCTGATCCGGTTGGTCATGCCGACGTTGGAGCCAACATAGACGTCGGCGGCGTCATTGGTCCCCAAGGCGACCACCCAACAGCCTTCGTAACCTTGCTTGACGAGGTTCTGGGCGATCTGGTAAGCGTTCTGGTCCCCGGGGAGCGTCTCGACGATCGAGTTGCCGCCCACTATCTCCATGATCGAGCGGGCCACCCCGACGCGCGCGTACTCGGCCCCCAGCCTCTGGGAGGGGTCGGGCAGGTAGTTGGGCGAAACCAGACTTTCCGACGTCGAATCGCCGATGTGGACAACCTGGCGGCACGACGTCTCCAGCGGCGGCGGTGACACTGCCGTGGTGCTGGTCGCTCGGCGCGGGCCGGGCATCCCTGGCGAGGTGGACGAGGTCGAAAGCGACGTGCTCGTACGGCTGCTCTTCGCCGGCGGCGGGCGCTGGTGGTGGCTGGGACGATGGCCCGGCGCCCCGTGCGCCGCCGCCGTAGTGGTGGTGCGCTCCCTGGGCCCCGTGGCCGGCTTGGTAGTCGCCCTCCCGGTCGTGGCGGTCCTCTTCGCCTTGGTGGGCTTGGTCGTGGTCGTGGGCCTGGTCGTGGTCGTGGGCCTAGTCGTGGTCGTGGGCCTAGTCGTGGTCGTGGTCGTGGCCCTGGTCGTGGTCGTGGCCCTGGTCGTGGTCGTGGTCGTGGGCCTGGTAGCCGGCCCCGTGGCCGCGTGGTCCACGCCCGTGTGCGGGGTCGTCGCCAGCCCCGTGGCCGCTTGCCCCCCTCCGGGGCGCCCGGTGGCGGCCGCGAGGGTCCTCGAGGGCACGACCGGCAAAGCGCCAGCCAGGCCCAGCCCAGCCAGCAGGAGGGCCGCTGGTACCGCGGCCACCGCTGCCCAGCTACGTGGCCTGAGAGTAGTGAAATGAGGGCGGCCGCGCTGCAACTGGGCCGCGAGCCGCCCGACCGCCCCGCTTCGGACCGGCACTTCCACCAGCCTCCATGACAAGTCGGCCAGGATCACCGTTGCCGCGACCTGGAGTATGTCACGAGGGGCGTCTGTGCCTGAAGTCACTGCCGGCGTGGTGAGCACGATCACCGGGTAATGCCACAGGTATATGCCGTACGAACGCACCCCCGCCCAGCGCAACGGCTGCCAACCGAGCAGCCTGCCCAAGCGGCTCCCGGGGTGGGCGGCGGCAGCAACAACCGCCAAGGTGGCCAACGAGAGCAGGACCATCCCCCCGCGGTAGAGAGAAGCCGAGTACTGGTCGGTGCGCCAGACGAGGACCGCGATCCCCACCAAGCCGGCCCCACCGAGGATGTCGAGAGCCCAGCGGGCAACCGGGGTGATCTCGGCGCTCAACCCTCTGCTCGGCCATACGATGGCCAGCGCCGCACCCAGCAGCAAGCCGAACGCGCGGGTGTCAGTACCGTCGTAGATCCGCGAAGGGTCGAAACTGGGTTGGTAAAGCAGGGCCATTTCGGCAGCTGAAGCCGCTGCCAGCAGGACGCTCAGCAGAGCCAGAGGCCACAAGCCGGCGCGTCTGTCGCTCAGCCCCAGGCTGGTGGCCAGGCGACGCGCCCACGGTTGGTGATCGGCCGGCTGGCCCAGCGCAGCACGCCCCGACAGCAGGTACCCCAAGGCCCGCAGGTTCGCCGCTGGGGCGCCAGCCCCCTCTGCAGATCCAGGGCCGGAGGCGCCGCCGGCCAGTGCCCGCCGCTGCTGGTCGGCGACTGCCGCCTCGGCGGCCGCGGCGGCCCGGTGCCGGCGGCGCCGGACGGTCCACAGGAGCCCCAGCCAGAGCAATAAAGGCCAAAGCAGGTAGAACTGCTCCTCAATTGCCAGGGACCAAAGGTGCCCGAGCGGGGAAGGGGGGCCGAAGCGGGCGAAGTACGACACATGCTGTAGGGCCAGCCACCAGTTGCTCACATAGACGGCAGCCGCAGCCACGTCCCCTCGCAGGGCCCGGAGCTGAGACGGGTCGGCCAGCGACACCCACACGCTGACCAGCGCCAGCATGGTGAACAGGGCGGGCAGCAACCGGCGAGCGCGCCGTGCCCAGAAAGTGGCGAGGCGCAAGCTTCCCACGGACTCGAAGCTCCCCACCAGGAGATCGGTTATGAGGTAGCCGCTCAAGGTAAAGAAGACCCCGACCCCGAGCAGGCCACCTTGCGCCCAGGAAAAGCCGAGGTGATAGGCGATAACAACGCCGACCGCGATTGCCCTGAGGCCGTCGAGGCCGGGCATGTACCGTTGGTCGCGCCCGACGGGCCTAGGCATGCAGCCCTCTCATTTCCCCAAGTGGGCCCACGCGGGCGAACAAAAGAGCCCCCCCGGAGCCCCGGCCCAAGTCCCGGCAGCCAGCCGCAGGGAGGCGCATCCAGCCCGCGTGCGCGAGGTGCCGGCGGGCAGCGTGCGCGACGCCGCCCTCCACCCGAGTAGCGCGCGCTGCATGCCCGTTAGACGTTTGCGGTCAAGCCCTGGTTCCATGAGAACCCGCCCATTTTTGGGGATTTCCGGGGAGTCGTGATCGGAACCAAGGAGTCTATCGGCTCGGCCCGGTGCCTGTTTCCTGGGTGCCGCGTCCACGTCCCGGTACCGGCGTCCTCGTTCGGCGCGCCGCGTGGCCGGCGCGCTCGTGTTGTGGTGGCCCTGCCGAGCCGGCGCAAAGAGGCGGCTTTTCGGTGCAACAACTCGTTCCTGGTGCACGAAACGATGCTCCGGCACAGTTTTTGCACCCACGTCTACTTTGTGCACCGACTCCGGGTACTTCGAGCCGACCACACCTGTTTGGCACGTGCCAGACGCGCGCCGGCGGGCGGGCTGGCCAGGCCTCGTTGGCCAGGCCTCGTTGGCCAGGCCTCGTTGTCCCGGCCGTCGGCTCGTCCGCCCCTGAGCAGGCGCTTGCCGCCGGTCGGCCACTTCTCCGGGTCACCACCCTTTCCGCTCACTGCCCCAGCCCGCCGCGCCTCGCCTCGCCGGCCCGAGCGCCGCAGCGGCCGGCGCCGGCTTCGGCCCGGGCTTGACACAGACATCGCTACGATGTCATAATGATGTCGCACAGGTGCAGAGACGAAGTCACATAGATGCGGAGGTGACATTACGAGCTCATGGCCACTTTGGGAGGCGGCCCGGTACCACCGGGTAGAGCTGCTGGCCGCGAAGGCCCGGCGGGGGGGGCTTGAGGGCGGAGGGGACCAGCTGGGGGCGTGGGCACGTCCCGTTCGGCTCAGGCCCTGGTCGACGTTGTCAGTATGGGTCGGCCGGCGGATGATCGAGGTCGGGTGCCGGCTCGCTCGGCCCGGGTTGGTTGCCACCGCTCGGGCAGGAATGTAGTCCTTGCGCATCGCGAGCGTCGTCTCCGAGTTGGCCGCCGACCTGGCCGCACTCGGGGAACTGGGTGACGAGGAGACAGCTGGGGCCGCCCGGAGGCTGGCGAGCGCCATGGAGGCGCCGATGACCGCGCGTCTCTTGGAGATGCTCGGGCAGTTGGCGGCGGAGCTCGGGGCCCTGATTTCTGACTACAGGGTAGAGGTGCGGCTGATGGGCGACGACGCCCAGCTGTTACTGGTACCGAACGAGCCGCCCGAGGCGCCGGAAGAGGCAACCGAAAGCGGTGCCGAAGCCCGCGTCACCCTCCGGCTCTCCACCGAGCTCAAGGCGAGGATAGAGGCCGCCTCGCGCCGCGAATGCGTTTCGGTCAACACCTACATCGTGCGTGCGCTCAGCCAGCATGCGCGGCCCGGACGACAGGCAAGGGTGGGCCAGCGCTTGAGCGGCTACGGGCGCAGCTGACAGCGGGCGCCCGGTCGGCAGCCACAATCTCGAGACAGGAGAGGCCAATGATCCACCAGCGGTTCGACACACCGGGGAAGGTGGAAGTCCGCGTCGCCAACGAGGCAGGGGACGTCCGGCTGGCGACGCACGGCGAGCCCGCGACAGAAGTAGAGGTGATAGCGACAGGAGAGGGAGCCCAAGCCCTGCTCGGACAGATCCGTGTCGACCACAGGGAGCTCGGCGGCCACCACCAGGTCGTGGTAGAGGTCCCAAGCCGGGGAGGCTTGCTGCGATCGCTGCTGGGCACCGGCGTCGACGTGACCGTGGCGGTGGTGCTGCCAGATGGTGGCGCGATCGAAGTGGCGACGGCATCTGGGGACATCTCCGCCGATGGCCGGTTCAGCGACGCAAGGGCCCACACAGCCTCGGGCGACGTGTTCGTGCGGTCGGTCGAAGGCGACCTCTACGCCAGGTCGGCCAGCGGGGATCTCGTGGTCAGCTCGGTCCAAGGCGCTACGGAGGTCACAACGGCCTCGGGTTCTGTGCGTTGCGAGAGCCTCGGGCGGGCCAGCCAGGTCAAGACCGCCTCGGGCGACGTTACGATCGGGTCCGCCGGCGGGCGCGTCATGGTCCAAACCGCCTCGGGGGACATCTTCCTCGGGGAGCTGGCCAGCGACTGCCAGTTGCAAACCGCATCGGGCGACCAGCGCATCGAGCGGGCAGTCCGGGGGGAGGCGCGCCTCCAGACGGTGAGCGGAGACGTGACCGTGCGCGTCGCCCGGGGCACGCAAGTCGCGGTGGACGCCGAAACGGTCACCGGAGGGCTGTCCTCGGAGATCGACCTCGCCAGCGAGAAGCCGCCTGCCACTGATGATGAGGAAGAGGAGGAGGGAGGGCAGCGGGTGGAGATAAGGGCCCGCAGTGTGACCGGCGACCTGCGGGTCGAGCGTGCGCCGGCGTAAGCAGCCCAAAGGGCGCCTCTAGCAGGGCGCCTCCAGCTCAGGTGAAGCGGGCTGTCCGCGGGTCGACTTGTTCGCCGTACCGGTCGGTGAGCAATAAGTACAGCTCCGGCCGCTGGCTGCGAATCCGGCGCCGCCCGGTTGAGGTGGAGATCAGCGCCAGGTCGAGCTCCGCGGTCACGAGAGTGTCCTCGGCAGCCCAGGTCTCTCCCCGTGAAGGTAGGCGCCCGGGTGCTAGGTCAGGTGCCAGTAACCCAGCAGGCATATCTCGGGGAAGGCGACGAGCCGGACGCCGTCCGCCGCAGCAGTGCGCGCGAAGCGTTCGACCACGGCGAGGTTGTATTCCAGGTCGCCCGGCCGTGGCTCAAACTGGACGGCTGCGGTGCGGAACGTCATGGTCCTCTCTACCTCCCACGCGGCCGGTGTCGGCCGTCAGACGCTGGGGCCTCCTCGCTCGGGACGTCGCTACACGGGCTCATCCCCCTGCCCCGGCCCGCACGGCATCGCCTAGACTGGTACTTGCACACAAGCGCTCGTAGCTCAATGGATTAGAGCATCTGACTACGGATCAGAAGGTTGGGGGTTCGAATCCCTTCGAGCGCGCTGAGAAAGTCCAGGTGAGCGGCCCGAACGCCCTGGTGGGCCGGACCATCCCCGCTCAGCGAGCGGCTTCCGCTTGGGGCTGCTCGGTCGCTTCTCGCTCGGCGCCCTAGCGGGAGTTTCCTGGCTAGCCGCTTTCGTCGCCTGACCACCCTCCGCGAAGAACTTTCCAAAAAGGCCCACTACCAGCGCGTTTGTCCTGGTCAGATGCTTGCACTTCTGGCCTATAAGGTGT